>NZ_JACGMO010000038.1:0-55169 GCF_015354745.1 Micromonospora sp. S-DT3-3-22 | reverse complement strand
GCCCCGTCGACCTGGCCTGGGCGGCGCTGGCCGGCCTCACCTGCGGGGCCGCCGCGACCGCATGGGCCGTCATCGCCCAGGGCGTGGCCCCCACGCCCCGCTGGGCGGGACGGCTCGGCGTCGGCCTGTCCGCCGCCGGGGCGACGATCGCGGTGCTGGTGGTGCTCGGGCACGCCGCCGGATGGTCCCTCCCGCTGCCACCGGTGCCGCTCACCCCCGTCGTCGGCCTGGTGCTGCTGCCGGTCGCGATGGCGTCGACCGCCAGCGCGTACCGGCGGCTGCCCCGGGTGGACCGGGCGGCGCTGACCACCGGGGCGCAGTTCGCCAACGCCGCCACCACCGCCGCCGTGCTGCTGGACCCGTCGCTGCTCGCCGCGCTGGTGGAGAGCCGCCGGTGGCGCGCGGTCGGCCTGGTACGCGGCCGACCTTTCCGGGCCGGCGGCCGGTTCGCGGTGCTGCTCCAGGCGGAGGTACGCCGGTTGTCGCGCCGTCGGGGCGCCCTCGTCGGCTGGGCCGGGGCGCTGCTGACCATGTACGCCGTCGCGGTGGCGCTGCCGTCGATCGCGGGTCCCGCGCACCTGGTCCTGGCGTACCTGTCGACCGGTCGGCTCACCGGCGGGCTGCGCGCGGTGAGCCGGTCGGCGGGCCTGCGGCGGTCCCTCGGCGGCAACGACACCCTGCTGCGGCTGACGCACCTCGTCGTGCCGGGTGTCGGTGCCACCGTGTGGTACCTGGCCACCCTGCCGGCGCTGCGGCCGGTCCCCGTCCCGCTCGACGCGGTGCTGCTGCTCGGGGTCGTGACGGCCGCCTTCTGGGGCGGCACCCGCCCACCCATGCGGTACGGCGGGGCGATGGTCAACACTCCGTTCGCGATGGTGCCCGTCGACCTGGTCCGTCAGGTGCTGCGCGGCCCGGACCTGGTCGCCGTGCTGGTCGTCGTCCAACTGCTCGGGGGGTGACGGCGGCGGCCGGACACTCAGCGGGCCGGCAGGCAGACCTTCCCGGTGAACGCCGGGTCGGGTTGCCGGTTGCCCGCCCAGGCCGGGTTCGCCGCGATCGGCAGCGGCGGCGCCTGCCAGGCGGCGGCGAAGCTCTGCAACAGCGGGTACTCGGCCCGGGTGTGGGCGATCGGCTTGCCGAGCAGGAAGTCCATCAACCGGTCCTGGAGCAGCCTGCGGTCCAGCAGACCCCCGTGCACCCCGGGGATCTGGAAGACCGGGATCCGGCTGTACTCCCCCGGCGGTGCCTCGGTCGCCGTCGCGGTGGGCAGGAAGGCGACGATCCGGACCCCCGGCACGGGACACATCAGCTGGTTGCGGTAGAACGGCGCGTCGTCGAGCAGCGACCGGATGAACGGCTCGTCCGGGCCGCCGCCGACGTCGGCGAGACCGAAGATGGCCCGCAGTTGCCAGCCGGTGACCACCCCCCACCCCTCGTCGTGGTGCGGGGGCGGGTAGTAGGCCCGGCCGGCGTAGATCAACGGGCTGAACATGACGAGGATGTCGACCGCCGGGTCGCGTTGCCGGGCGAGATAGGTGCGGGCCACCATCGCCCCCTCGCTCTCCCCGATCAACGCCACCTGCCGTCCGGTGCGCCGGTGCAGCAGCTCCACCTGCCGGGCGAGCAGGGCCACGCTGTCCGCCATCGACCGGGTGGTGTCCGCCGACCGGTACGCCAGCGGCTTCCCGGCGGGGTCGAGCCCCCGGTAGGAGAAGCGCTGCACCCGGGGGTCGGACGGCTGCTCACCGTCGTAGTCCGAGCCGTAGCCGGTGAGCACGATCACCGCGTGGGTGACCGCGGCGGGCAGCGGTCGTTCCAGCACCGCCGTCCTGATCCACTGTTCGTTGCCCGGGACCAGGTCGGTCACCGGCGGGATGACCAGCGGCACGGCGACGGCCAGCAGCGCCGCCAGCGGGGTCACCGGCACCCGGGCCCAGCGCACCCGCGAGGGCAGCAGCGCCGCCCGCACGGTCCGGTTCCACAGCACCCCGTTGAGGGCCCCCGCCACGCCGGCCACCGGCACCGTCCACCAGCCGGGCACCACCCAGCACAGCGCGCCGGCCACGGTCAGCACCACGAAGTTCAGCAGTGACCAGCCGACCAGCGAGATCGACGGCAGCCCCCGCCACCAGTGCTCCACCACGGCCACCCGTTGCAGGAACGGTGCGAGCAGGAACATCGGCAGCAGCGACGCCAGCAGCACCCAGGACAGGGCGACCACCGACGCCGCCACCGAGATCGCCGCCCAGGGCGCGACGAACCCGCCGACCAGCACGCCGAGCACGACGTTGCGGCGCAGCAGCCACCCCAGCGACGGCCGGGGCACCCCGGCCGGCCAGGCCAGCAGCACCAGGCCGGTGGTGAACAGGCCCCGGGCGACCAGCACGTAGGTCAGCCAGAGCACGAACTCCCACCACGACCGGTGGTAGACGTAGAGCCACCGCAGGTCGTGGTAGGTGTCGTACGGCCACAGGGCGGTGACCTGCGGGGGGATGCCCTCGGCGGCCCGGAATCCGAGGGCGACCAGCACGGTGGCCTCGATCATCGGCACCAGGCCGGTCACCAGCAGCAGCCCGACGAACCTTCGATTCAAGATCACCCCGTTCCGCCGTACCGTGCGCGATCGCGTCTCTCGCAGGCTCCACCGGAACGAGGGCCGGCGTCGGCGAAACCGGCACATTGCCCCGGTTCGACCGACGCCGGTGTGTTCCCGTCGGCGGCGACGACGACGCGACCGCGTCGCCTGGACGGGCCCGGGCGGCGCGGCGGACGGCGGCCGGCCCGGGGTGCCCCGGACCGGCCCCGTCGCGGATCACTGGACCAGGCAGGTGCCCCCGTTGAACTGGAACGCGGCCGGACGCGGGTTGCTCGCGCCGGAGGTGCCCTGGACGCCGAAGCTGACCGTGCCGCTCTGCGGCACGCTGCCGTTCCACGCGGCGTTACGGGCGGTCACGGCGGCGCCGGACTGGGTGACCTGCGCGTTCCAGGCGTTGGTGATCCGCTGGTCGGCGGCGAAGGACCAGGTCAACGTCCAACTGGTGACCGGGAACCCCAGGTTGGTGATCGACACCTCGGCGGTGAACCCACCGCTCCACTGGTTGGGCTGCCAGACGACCCGGCACGAGACGGGCGGCAGGGTGGTGGGCGGAGGCGTGGTCGGCGGCGTGGTGGTGGGCGGAGGCGTGGTGGTGGGCGGCGGGGTCGTCGGCGAGGGGGTGGTGTCCCTCGGCGGGAAACGCAGGATGCGGTCGTCGGTCGCCGCCGGGGTGCCCCGCCCGTCCCGGTTGCTGGTGGTGACCCAGAGCCAGCCGTCCGGCCCGTACTCGACGGTGCGCAGGCGGCCGTACGCGCCGGTCAGCTCGGCCGTCGGGGTGCCGACCCCGCCGGTGCCGGTGAGCGGCACGGTCCACAGCCGGGTGCCGCGCAGGGCGGCGACGAAGAGCCGGTTGCCGGCGACCGCCGCGCCGCTCGGGGACGCCTCCGCGGTCGTCCAGACCAGCAGCGGGTCCCGGAACCGGGGGTCGTTGGCCCGCCCCTCGACCGTGGGCCAGCCGTAGTTGCCGCCGGGCACGATGAGGTTGACCTCGTCCCAGGTGTTCTGCCCGAACTCGGCGGCGTAGAGCCGACCCTGGGCGTCCCAGGTCAGGCCCTGTACGTTGCGGTGCCCGAGGCTGTAGACCAGGGAGCCGGCCGTCGGGTTGTCCGACGGCGCGGACCCGTCCGGCCGCATCCGGAGGATCTTGCCGTTGCGGCTCTGCGGGTTCTGCGCGTTGGCGGTCTGCCCCGCGTCACCGACGCCGGCGTAGAGCATCCCGTCCGGGCCGAAGGCGATCCGGCCGCCGTTGTGGATGGTGGACCGGGCCAGGCCGGTGAGGACCGGCTCCTGGGTCTGCGGCGCGGTGAGCCGGAAGCGGACGATCCGGTTGTCGGTGGCGGTGGTGAGGTAGACGTAGACGTAGCCGTCCTGGGCGTACCCCGGGGAGACCGCGAGGCCGAGCAGGCCGCCCTCGCCGGTCGCGGTCACGCCGGAGATCTGGGCCACCTGCTCCGGGGCCTGCCCGGGGCGGACCCGCAGCACCTGGCCGGAGTTGCGCAGCGCCGTCAGGGCGCTGCCGTCGGGCAGGAAGTCCATCCCCCAGGGGACGGTCAGGCCGGTGGCCACGACCTGCGGACGGGTGAAGTCGAAGTCGCCGAGGGCCAGGGTCGTGGCGGCCGGGGCCGGGCCGGCCGGCGCGGCCCCGGCGAGCGTCGCGGTGCCGACGCCGGTGGCCGCGAGCCCCGCCGCAACCGCTGCCGCCACCATCGAACGGACTCTCACGTCGGGCACCTCCAGAACAGTAAGTGACTTGCGTCAATATAGCCCGACCTCGGTGAAAGCCGCAGCGGTGGACGAAACCGACGCCTGCCGGCGGGTCCCCCGCCGACCGGCGCGGCGGGCCTGTCGGGGGCGGCGGTTAGCATCCGCCGGTGACCCTCACCCCTGACGAGCTGACCGGCTACGTCGAACGTGACCTCGACGCCGATCTCGCCCGCTGGTTCGCCGACCGTCCACCGGTCGTCGTGCCCGCCTCGACCCGGCCGGTGACGCCGATGCTCGACCGGCTGCCGCCCCCGGCCGCCTCGGCGTTGGCGGCGTTCGACCGCCGCGTCCGGTCCGGGCGGATGCCCCAGTTCCTCGACATCCACGACTGGTCCTACGGCTTCGACTTCGCCGGGAACGACTGCCAGCTCCTCGACGCCGACTACCGGCCGACGCTCACCGACGACGACGTCTACTCGATCGGCGCCGACGGTGGCGGCAACCTGCACGTGGTCCTCGTCACCGGGCAGGTCGGCCTCTGGTTCCACGAGGAGGAGGTCGTCGAGGGCGGCACCCGCTTCGACACCCTCGACGTCTTCCTCTGGTCGGTCGTGCGCTACCACGCGGTGCGGGCGGGCCGCCTGGAGCGGGCCGCCGTCGAGGCCGACTTCCGGTCGTTGGGCCAGGACGGCGCCCTGAGCCCGGAGGTCGGGCTGCTGAGCACGATGGCCTGACACGACACCCCGACCCGGACACCCCCGATCCGTGGTCCCCGCCCCGGGCCGGGGTGCCGGGCCGTCGCGCTAGCCGGCCCGGCCGGCGTCGCCGGACTGGGCCCACTCCTTGGCCAGCAGCTGGTAGGACCGCACCCGGTCGGCGTGGTCGTGGGTGATCGTGGTGACCAGCAGTTCGTCGGCGTCGGTGACGTCCCGCAGGGTGCGCAGCCGCTCGGCCACCGTCTCCGGCGCGCCGACGAACCGGGTTTCCAGCCGGTCGGCGACGAGTTCCCGGTCGGCGTCGGTCCACGGCAGGGCGGCGGCCTGCCCGGGGCTCGGGTACGGGATCGCGCCCGCACCGCTGCGGATGCTGCGTACCCAGTGCCCGTACGGGCTGGCCAGCCGACGCGCCTCGGCGTCGGTGTCGGCGACCACCACGTCGGCGGAGACCACCAGGTACGGCTTCGCCAGCGTCGCCGACGGCCGGAACGCCGCCCGGTACGCGGTGACCGCGTCGAGCACCGTCGCGGGGCTGACGTGGTAGTTGGCGGCGAACGGCAGGCCCCGTGCCCCGGCGAGCCGGGCGCTCTCCCCGCCGCTGCTGCCCAGCAGCCACACCTGCAGGTCCGCCCCCTCCCCCGGCACGGCGTGCGCGTCGAGGCCGTCGGCGTCCCGGTAGTCGCCGCGCAGCAGCGCGAGGATGTCGTCGAGCTGCCCGGCGAACCCGGGTGGTCGCGCGCCGGCCTGGTGCAGCAGCGCGGTGGCCAGGGCGTACCGGGGGGCGGCGGCGAGGTGGGCGTAGGAGAACGGGGCGGGGATCAGCAGCCCGTCGACCACCCGGGCCCCGGCCGGCGGCGCGGCGGGTGCGGCGGGTTCCCGGGCGGCGTCCGCGCGGGGTGGTCCGGACCGGCCGATGCCGAGGTCGATGCGGCCCGGGTGGAGGGTGGCGAGGGTGCCGAACTCCTCCACCACCGACAGGGCGGTGCGGTGCCCCACCAGCAGCGCGCCGGAGCCGACCCGCAGCACGCTGGTGGCCGCGGCGACCTGCCCGATCAGCACGGCCGGCGCGGAGCTGGCCACCCCGGCGGCCAGGTGGTGTTCGGCCACCCAGTAGCGGCGGTAGCCGAACTGCTCGACCCGGCGGGCCAGGTCGACGGTGTGCCGCAGCGCGTCGGCGACGGTGCCACCGGCGGGCACCGGGGACAGGTCGAGCACGGACAGCGCGGTCGATGGCATGGGTGACCCCGTTTCTGCTCAGAGCGGCGCGGCGGCGGACGCCGGCGGACGGAAGGGACGGCTGGGGATCTCCCGGCGCAGCACCGGCGCCACCTCGGCCTGGAACAGCTCCAGGCTCCGCCGGTGGGCCTCGGCGGTCAGGCCGTCCTGGTCGGCCCGCAGGTGCATCACCTCGTGGCCGAGCTGCCCGTGCTGGCGCAGCACCTTGTCGACGATCTGCTGCGGGCTGCCCACCAGTAGGGAGCTGCGGGCCACGGCGTCCTCGATGGTGGGGAAGACCGGCTCCACGCCGGGCTGGCGGGACGCGGCGACCCGGGCGTCGAAGATCGGCCGGTACGTCTCGACCGCCTCCTGCGAGGTGCGGGCGGCGTAGAAGCCGGCGGTGCCGGCCCCGACGAGGGCGTCCGCCGGATCGTGGCCGTGGTGCACCCACCGTTGCCGGTAGTACCGGACCAGCTCCGCGTACGGCTCGATCGGATTGACGACGTTGGCGGAGAAGATCGGGTCGCCGTGGCGGGCGGCCAGGTCGACCGATTCCCGGCTGGTGGCGCTGCCGTGCCAGATCCGGATGGTCTCCTGCAACGGGCGGGGCCAGGCCTCGGCCTCGGTCAACGCCGGCCGGTACCGGCCCGACCAGGTGACCCGGTCCTCCCGCCAGAGCCGGCGGAACAGCTCGTAGCCCTCCCGGCTGCGGTCCCACTGGTCCTCGGCGGTGACGCCGAAGAGCCGGGCCTGGGCGGCACCGTTGCCCTTGCCGATGATCAGTTCCAGCCGGCCGTCGGAGAGGTGGTCGAGGGTGGCGTAGTCCTCGTAGGCGCGGACCGGGTCGAGCAGGCTCAGCGTGGTGACCGCGGTGAACAGCCGGATGGTGCGGGTCCGGGCCGCGATGTGGCTGAGCACCACCGGCGGCGCGGAGGAGATGAACGGGCGTTCGTGGCGTTCGCCGACGCCGAAGCCGTCGAAGCCGAGTTCCTCGGCGAGCACGGCGGTGTCGACCACCTCCCGGAACCGTTCGGTGGTGCTCCGCCGTCGCCCGGTGACCGGGTCGGGCAGGTGGGTGATCAGGGTGACCAGCAGGACCTTCATGCCGGGACCGGGGTCTTCCGCCGGGTGCCGGGCTGGATCACCAGCGCGAAGCAGCGGGAGTAGGGCAACGTGTCGTACGGCGGGAAGACCGCGATCGGCCGGTAGCCGGCGCGTTCGTAGCGGCGGACCGCGTCGGGCTGCCGGTCGCCGGTCTGGAGCACGATCCGACCCGCGCCGAGCTGCCCGGCCGCCTCCCGGGCGGCGTCCAGGAGCTGGTCGGCGACGCCCCGCCCCCGGTGGGTGGGCGCCACGTACATCCGTTTGAGTTCCAGGTCGCAGCCGTGCCAGCGCAACGCGGCGTGCCCGACCGGGGTGGCGTCGGCGGTGTAGGCCACCCCCGTCCAGGCCACCGAACCCGGCGGGAACACCCGGGCCGGGGGCAGGTGGATCGGGTCGTACGGGCGGTCGGCGTAGCGCTGGCGCAGTTCCCCGGTCATCGCCGCCCGCAGGGTCACCGCGTCCGGGTCGTCCGGGCGTAGCCGGCAGACGGTGACCGGCGTCGACGCCTGCGGGGTGGTCATGCCGCACCGACCGGGGTGACCGCCCGGGCGGCCCGCAGGCCGAGATGTTCCCGCAGGGTGGTGCCGGTGTACTCGGTGCGGAACACGCCACGGTCCTGGAGCAGCGGGACGACCCGGTCGACGAACTCGTCGAGCCCGCCCGGGGTCAGGTGCGGCACCAGGATGAACCCGTCGGCGGCGGCGGACTGCACGAAGTGGTTCATCCGCTCGGCGACCCGCTGCGGGGTGCCGATGAAGGACTGCCGGCCGGTGACCTCGATGATCAGGTCGCGGATGCCGAGGCCCTTCTCCTGCGCCAGGGCCCGCCACTGCCGGGCGGTGCCGACCGGGTCCGGGTACATGCCGGCCCGGCCCCGGCTGATCGCCTCGGCGGAGACGTCGGGGTCCTCGGCCGGCAGCGGGCCCTCCGGGTCGTACCCGGACAGGTCCCGGTTCCACAGCTGCTCCAGCAGCAGGATCGCGGTCTGCGGGCTGACCTGCTGGCGGCGGATGTGGTGGGCGCGTTCCTGCGCCTCGGCGTCGGTGTCGCCGAGCACGAAGGTCACCCCCGGGATGATCTTCAGGTCGTCGGGGGCACGGCCGTGCCGGGCCAGCCGGGCCTTCACGTCCCGGTAGAACTCCCGACCGGCCTCCAGGGTGCCGTGCCGGGAGAAGATCGCGTCGGCGCTGGACGCGGCGAACTCCCGGCCGTCGGGCGAGTCACCGGCCTGGAGGATCACCGGGTGCAGTTGCGGGCTGCGGGGCACGGTGAAGTGCCCGGCGATGTCGAACTGCCCGCCGTGGTGGGCGAAGGCCCCCGGGTCGGCCCCGCGGACGTACCGGCCGTCGGCACGGTCACCGACGATCGCGTCCGCCGGCCACGACTCCCACAACCGCCGGGCGACCCGGACGAACTCGGCGGCCCGCTCGTAGCGCAGCGACCGGTCGAGGTAGCCGCCCCGGCGGAAGTTCTCCCCGGTGAACGCGTCGGAGGTGGTCACCACGTTCCAGGCGGCCCGACCGCCGCTGAGGTGGTCCAGGGTGGCCAACTGCCGGGCCAGTTCGTACGGCTCCCGGAAGGTGGTGTTCAGGGTGCCGGCCAGCCCCAGGTGGGTGGTGACGGCGGCGAGCGCGGCCAGCACGGTGAGGGTGTCCGGCCGGCCCACCACGTCCAGGTCGTGGATCCGGCCGCGCTGTTCCCGCAACCGCAGCCCCTCGGCCAGGAAGAGGAAGTCGAACCGGCCGCGTTCGGCGGTGCGGGCCAGGTGGACGAAGGAGGCGAAGTCGATGTGGCTGCCGGAGGCCGGATCGCTCCACACGGTGGTGTTGTTCACGCCGGGGAAGTGCGCGGCCAGGATGATCTGCTTGGGCATGGGGTTCTCCCGGGGGGTCAGCGGGGGCCCGCGACGGCGTACCGGTTGGCCGGCCGGGGCAGGCCGAGCAGGTCGCGTAGCGTGCCACCGGGGTAGCCGGCGCGGAACAGGCCCCGGTCCCGCAGCGCGGGCACCACCGACCGGGTGATCCTGGTCAGGTCGTCGGGCAGCACGGCGGGGCGCAGCCGGAACCCGTCCACACCGGCCCGTTGCCACGCGGCGAGCAGGTCGACGAGTTGCGCGGGGCTGCCGGTGAAGGTGGCCGCGTCGGAGGTGTGCCCCGTCCCGTGCAGTTCGTCCAGCCGGTCCCGTCGCCGCCGGGCCGCCTCCGGGGTGTCGTCGACCAGCACCTCCAGGTCGGCGAGGACCCGCAGGGGCGGTCCACCCCGGCCGACGGTCTCCTCGACGGCCCGGACCTCGGTGACGACGGCTTCGGCGTGCCCGGTGTCGGTGGGGGTGACGAAGACGACGTCGGCGTGCCGGGCGGCGAACTCGTACGGCACCGTCGCGTGGGCCAGCACGGCGACCACCGGCTGCCCCTGGGGTGGCCGGGGCACGATCGACGGTCCCTTGACCGAGAACCACCGGCCGGTGAAGTCGGTGTAGTGCAGCCGGTCCCGGTCGACGAACCGCCCGGTGGAGGCGTCCCGGATCTCCGCGTCGTCCTGCCAGCTGTCCCAGAGTCGGCGGACCACCTCGACGGCGTCGGCGGCCTCGGCGAACAGGTCACCGACGAGTCGTGCCCGCTGCGGTTCGGCCGGTCGGGTCGGGTCCGGCGGGGGCAGGTCCCGGCGGCCGAAGTGCCCGGCCTCGGCGCGGCGGGCGGAGATCCGGGGTCGCCAGCCGGCCCGGCCGCCGCTGACGTGGTCGAGGGTGGCCACCGCGGTCGAGACGTGGAACGGCTCGGTGTGGGTGACGCTGGTGGTCGGGACCAGGCCGATGTGCCGGGTCAGCGGGGCGACCCGGGCGGCGACCAGCAGCGCGTCGAGCCGGCCCCGGACCTGGTCGACCCGGCCGTCCGGCCCGTCGGGCAGGGACGACTGGAGGTCCAGCGAGTCCTCGATGGTGACCAGGTCCAGGGCGGCCTGTTCGGCCTGGCCGACCAGGGCGGCCCACCAGCGGGGGAACAGCGGTGCCGCCGGGTCGGCGTGGGACAGTCGCCAGGCGGCGGGATGCCAGCCGAGGCCGTCGAGGGCGACGGCCAGGTGCAGGGTCGGATCGGGCATGGGTTCTCCTCCTCGGTCAGCCGGCGGTGACCAGCGTGGGCAGCGCGTCGAGCAGGGACCGGGTGTGGTCGTGCCGGGGGTAGCTGAAGACGTCGCCGACCGGGCCCTGCTCGACCACCGCGCCGTCGTGCAGCACCAGCACCCGGTCGGCGAGGTGGTGCACCACGCCCAGGTCGTGGGAGATGAACAGCAGGGCGGTGCCGTCGGCGGCCCGCAGGTCGGCCAGCAGGTCGAGGACCTGGGCCTGGACGGAGACGTCGAGGGCGGAGACCGGCTCGTCGCAGATGATCAGGCTGGGTCGGGGGGCGACGGCACGGGCGATGGCGACCCGTTGCCGTTGCCCGCCGGACAGCGACCGGGGGTGCCGGTCGAGCAGGTCCGGGCCGAGGCCCACCCGGCGCAGCAGGGCGACCACCCGGTCGGTGCGCTCCGGTCCCGGATCGAGGTTCTCGGCGACCAGCCGGCCGACGGTGTACCGGGGGTCGAAGGAGCCCAGCGGGTCCTGGGAGATCACCTGCAACCGGCGGCGCAGCGGGCGGCGGGTCCGCTCCGGCACCCCGGACCACCGGGTCGACTCGAAGGTGACGGTGCCGGCATCGGGGGCGAGCAGGCCGGCGACGAGCCGGGCGACCGTGCTCTTGCCGGAGCCGGACTCCCCCACCAGCCCCAGCGTCTCGCCCCGGGCCACGCTGAACGAGACGTCCCGGACGACGGTGTGCGGGCCGTAGCGTCGGGTCAGGCCGGCCGCGTCGAGCACGGTGTCGTCCGCCCGCACGGCGGGCCGCGCCGGCAGCGGGGTCCGCCCCAGCACCGGCACCGCGCAGCCGTCGCGCAACCGGGCCGGTTCGCCGAGTCGACGTCCGCGCGACGAGGCCGACGGCACCGCGGCGAGCAACTGCCGGGTGTACGGGTGCCGGGGCGCCTGCAACAGCCGGCCGGTCGGCCCCTCTTCGACGATCCGGCCGTCCCGCATCACCAGGACCCGGTCGGCCACCTGGGCGACCACCGCCAGGTCGTGACTGATCAGCAGCAGCCCGACCCCGGTGGCCCGGCGTTCGGCGAGCAGCCGCAGGATCTGCGCCTGCACGGTGACGTCCAGCGCGGTGGTCGGCTCGTCGGCGACGAGCAGGGCGGGTTCCCCGGCGATCGCGGAGGCGATCAGCGCCCGTTGCCGCAGGCCGCCGGAGAGCTGGTGCGGATACTGCCGGGCCCGCCGTCCCGGTTCGGGCACGTGCACCTGGTCGAGCAGGTGGGTGACCCGGCCGCCGCGTTCCCGTCGGCCGACGATGTCGTGCGCGGCGAGCACCTCGCCGATCTCCGCGCCGACGGTGCGTAGCGGGTCGAGGGAGACCAGGGCGTCCTGCACCACCAGCCCGGCGAGCCGGCCCCGCACCCGTCGCCAGTCCCGTGGCCGGTAGCCCCGCACGTCCCGGCCGGCGAGGTCGAGCCGGCCGGCGCGGACCCGGGCGTCGACGCCCGCCAGGCCGACCAGGGCACGGGCGGTGACGCTCTTGCCCGATCCGGACTCCCCGACGATCGCGACGCACTCGCCGGCCCCGACGGTGAAGCCGACGCCCCTCACCGCCGCCACCGGGCCGGTGGGGGTGTCGAAGGTGACGTGCAGGTCCTCGACGGCGAGCAGCGGGCCCATCAGGGACGCCGCCCGTCGAAGCGGGCCTGCCAGTGCCGGCCGACGACGGTCAGCGCGACCACCGTCGCGGTGACCGCCGCACCGGGCAGCACCGTCATCCACCAGGCCACCTGGAGGTAGTTGCGCCCCTCGGAGAGCATCGCGCCCCACTCCGGTGACGGCGGTTGCGGCCCGAGGCCGAGGAAGCTGAGCCCGGCGGCGGCCAGCACCGCCTCGCCGAGCCCGATCACGGCGAGGACCGGCACCGGGCCGACCACGTTGGGCAGCACGTGCCGCAGCACCAGTCGGGGCCGGGACAGGCCGAAGCTGACCGCCTGTTCGACGTAGCCGGCCCGGCGGACCAGCAGGGTCTGCCCGCGTACCACCCGGGCGTGGTGCGGGAGGGTGGCGATGCCGATGGCGACGACCAGGCTGGCGGTGCCGGGACCGGCGACCGTGATGAACAGCAACGCCAGCAGCAGCAGGGGGAACGCCGACAGCGCGTCGAAGGACCGGCTGAGCGCCTCGTCGGCGAACCGGTGGGTAAGCCCGGCGAGCAGCCCGAGCAGCACCCCGCCGGTGACCGCGATCGCGGTAGCGGCGAGGCCGATGGTCAGCGAGTGCCCCGCGCCGTGCACGACCCGGGTCCACACGTCCCGACCGAGTTGGTCGGTGCCGAACCAGTGTGCCGCGTCGGGTGCGGCGAGCACGGCGCGCGGGTCGGCGGCGAGCGGGTCGCCGGGGGCCGGCAGCGCCGGGAGGACCGCCGCGACGACCAGCAGGACGAGGTACGCCCCGGCGACGAGCAGGCCGGGTCGTGGCCGGGACCGGCGGCGGGCCGGGGCGGGCGGGTCGGTGGCGAGCGGGACCGCCGCGACGGCGGTGGCCGTGGGCCCCAGGGTGACGGTCATCGTCAGCTCCTTCGCAGGCGCGGGTCGACGAGCAGGTAGGTCAGGTCGGCGGCGGTGTTGACCACTACGTAGACGGCGGCGGAGAGCGTCACCACGGCCAGCACCACCGGCATGTCCTTGCTGGTCACCGCGCTCAGGGTGACCTGACCGAGGCCGGGTCGGCCGAACACCTGCTCGACGATGACCGCGCCGCCGAGCAGGATGCCGAACAGCCAGCCGGCGAGGGTGACCGCCGGCAGCAGGGCGTGCCGCAGGGCGTGGCGCAGCAGCACCGTCCGTTCCCGTGTGCCCCGGGCGCGGGCGGTCAGTACGAACGGCTCGTCCAGCGCCCGGTCCAGGCCGTCGCGGAGCACCTGGGCGAGCAGGCCGGCGATGGGCAGGGCGAGGGTGACCGCCGGCAGCACCAGGGCGGTGGGCCCCTGGTCGCCGGCGACGGGGAACAGCCCGTACCGGAAGGACAGCACGCTGAGCAGCACGATGCCGATCAGGAACGGCGGGGTGGAGACCAGCAGCAGCTCGGCTGCGGAGCTGACCCGGCGCGGCCAGCGCCGGCGACGGCCGGCGGTGCCGACCGCCGCCACCACGGCCAGCAGCACCCCGAGGCCGGCGGCGGCGACGGCGAGCGTCGCGGTGGGGGCGAGCTGCTCGCCGATGACCTCGGCGACCGGGCGTTGCAGCAGGTAGGAGCGGCCCAGGTCACCGCCGGCCAACCGCCGCAGGTAGTCGAGGTACTGCACGACCGGCGGCCGGTCCAGGCCCCACTCGGTGATGATCTGGGCCCGGATCTGCGGGGTGTCCGCGCCGTCGCCCACGATGCTGTCCACGGTGTTCCCGGGCGCGGCCAGCAGCGCCAGGTAGGCGGCGGTGGCGGCGGCCCACAACACGACGAGTCCGGCGGCGACCCGACGGGCCGCCGCCCGCAGCAGGATCATCGTGCGATCCACAGGTCGTACGCGCTGGCCGGCACCCCGGCGGTGGGCTCGAAACGTACGCCGCCGACGGCGGTGCTGGCGGCGATCTGGTCGGCCGGGGCGTAGAGCGGCAGCGCGAGCGCCTGGGTGGCCACGACCCGCTGTTGCAGCTGGGCGTAGCTGTCGGCGCGTCGGGCGGGGTCGGTGGCGGCCTGCCCGGCCTCCAGGAGCCGGTCCAGTTGCGGGTCGGCGACCCGGGTGCGGTTGATGCCGCCTCCGGAGTGCAGCAGCAGGTTCAACGCCGCCGCGGCGTCGGTGTCGGCGCGGGAGTTGTCGAAGACCTCGTACTCGTTGCGGTCGAACGCCTGCTGGGCGGTGCCCTGGTCGACCACGGAGACCTTCAGGTCGATACCGGCGTTCTGTTTCACCGCCGCCTGCACGGCCTGGGCGAGCACGTCACGGCGGTCCCGCACGTACGGGGCGGCCTGCACCAGCCGTACGGTGAGCCGCCGGCCGTCGCGGGTGCGGTAGCCGTCGGCGTCGCGGGTGGTCCAACCGGCCTGGTCGAGCAGGCGGTTCGCCGTGGCGGTGTCACCGCCGTAGCTGCCCTCCAGCCGCTTGTCGTAGAGCGGGCTGGACGGGCTGACCACGCTCCACGCCCGGGTCGCGGTGTCCCGGTAGACCGAGGCCAGCACGGTGTCGACGTCGACCGCCTCCCGGAACGCCTGCCGGACCCGCAGGTCGTCGAAGGGGGCGTGGGAGACGTTGAGGTAGTAGGCGTAGGCGGAGCCGGAGTTCAGCGCGCGGGTCAGCCGCAGGCGGGGGTTGCCGGTGATCAGCGGCTGGTCGGTGGCGGGCACGCCCTCGATGAGCTGCACCTGGTTGGCGGTGAGGGCGCCGACCCGGACGGCGGATTCCTTGAGGAACCGGTAGGTGATCTCGTCGAGGTGGGCCGGGCCGGTGTGGGTGGCGGTGGGCGGGGCCCAGTCGTAGCCGGGGTTGCGCCGGTAGTGCAGTTCCCGGCCGGGGACGTAGCGGTCGAGCACGAACGGTCCGGTGCCGACGACGTCGACGCCGCCGGCCTTGAGGTTCCTGGCTTCCCGCAGCGATCTCGGGGACACCTGGGCGCCCTGCGGGGAGGCGAGGAAGTCGAGGATGAGCACGTCGGGGGCGGTCAGGGTGAGTCGTACGGTGTGCGGGTCGACGACCTCGACGGCCTTGAGGTGGCGCAGTTGCACGGCGGCGACGGCGGGGGCGTACCCGGGTTCGCGGAGCTTGTCGAGGTTGGCCTTGACGGCGGCGGCGTCGAACGGGGTGCCGTCGGTGAACGTCACTCCGGCGCGCAGCGGGAGGGTGTAGGTCAGGCCGTCGGGTGTGGTCTGCCAGCCGGTCGCCAGCCAGGGCACCAGCGCGCCCCGCGTGTCGTAGGTGAGCAGCGACTCGAAGCTGTTCCAGACCAGCAGGCGGGCCTTGGCCTGGCTGTACTGGTGCGGGTTGAGGGTGATCGGTTCGGTCTCGACGGCCCAGGTGAGCGCGCCGCCGGGGCGGGGTTGCCCGGCGGCCTCGACGGCCGGGGCGGTGGCGGTGGCGCAGCCGGCGGCGAGGGCGAGCACGGCGGCGACGGCGAGGGTCCGCAGCGGGCGGACGGGCATGACGGATTCTCCTGTCCAGGCAGGCGATCGGGTACGCCGACACCCGGCCGGGCGTGGGGCGCGGGCCGGTGCGGTGTCGGGGAGGGTGCGGCGGTCGGCTCGGCGGTGAGCCCCACCTCGACGGGCCGATGGGGCGCGTCGGGTCCGGGTGTGGGTGCCGGGTCAGGCCAGACAGGAACTCGACCACACGCGACCGAAGTCGATGTGGCCGCGGATCGTCAGCCGCAGCTCGCTGGACATGGGTCGAGTCCACCTCCGGGGTGCCGGTGGTGTCAACGGAACGCGCGACGGATGTCGGCTATCGCACCGATGGATGCCGATCCGTTGACGCAATACCTACTAATACTATAGGGTTTGCAGGAATTGCGTCTGTCAGGCGGCGGGCCGCCGGGCCGCACCCTCCGGGCCACCGGACAGCCCGGCGTAGCGGCCCCGGTGGTAGAGCAACGGCGACCCCACGTCGGCCTGCTGGACCAGTTCCGGTTCGGCGAGCACGATCGCGTGGTCGCCCACGGGCACCCGTTCGACCACCCGGCAGAGCAGCCAGGCCAGGGTGTCGTCGAGGATCGGCACCCCCTCCGGCCCGGTCCGCCACCGGGTCGGCGCGGCGAACCGGTCGATGCCGCTGGTCGCGAAGGTACGCGCCAGGTCCTGCTGGTGGTGGGCGAGCAGGTGCACCGCCACGTGCCGGCTCCGGGCCACCGTGGGCCAGCTCGACGCCCCGAGGTTCAGGCAGAACGAGACGATCGGCGGGGCCAGCGACACCGAGGTGAACGAGGTGGCGGTGAAACCGACGGCCGGGGCGCCGGGGGCGGTGACCACCACGACGGTGCTGGCCTGGTGGCGCAGCAGCGTACGCAGGGTGTCGGCGTCGGCCTCGACCGGCGGTGGACGATGGTCGGACTCGGTCATCGGACGGCCTCCCGCACGGGGGTCGAAGGGTCACGGCGGCACGGCGGACGCCGCGCGGGCGTAAGGAATCCTGCCTGCCGGCGGCGACGACGGCCGGCGCTGCGGTGCGGCGACCGCAGCCGGTCAGGCGGCGGGGGACGGCCGGGGACACCGCTGGGTGGCGACCCGCATCAGGTCGACGACCCGGCGGGAGGTGAACAGCCGGACGAGCAGCACCGGACCAGTTTCCTATCGAATCGATAGGATTTCAAGCCCCCACCCGGCGCCGGCCCCTCCCCCGCTGACCGACGGGTCAGGCGGACCGGCCGGCACCGGACGGGCCCGGCGACCGTCACCGGCGCAGGGTGAGGGTGACCGCGCCGGTGGCCGCGCCCGACGGGTCCACCACGACGGTGTAGTCGCCGGTGGCCGGCAGGACGGTCGCGCCGATGCCACCGCTGCCGCCGACCACACAGCCGGCGGCCACCGTCGCGCCGTCGGCGTCGCGCAGGGTCAACGGGGAGCACTGGTCGGGCAGGGTGGCGTCGCCGGCCGTCACGGTCACCGACGTGCCGGCCGTGCCGGTGAACCGGTAGCTGAGCACCGCGCCGGGCCGGTCGACGGTGGCGACGACCGGCGGGCCGTCGACGGTGATCGCGCCGACCCGGTCACCGGTGACGAACAGCCGCAGCGCCACGGTGCCGACGGTACGGTCCACCGGGTCCACCAGCACGGTGTACGTCCCGTCGGCGGGCAGCAGCGTGCCGTCGACCTCGCCGACGCCGCCGACGACACAGCCGCCGTCGAGCTGTCGCCCGTCCGGGTCGAGCAGTTCCAGCGGTGAACACTGGTCGGGCAGGGTGCTCTGCGGCACCTCGACGAAGACCCGCTGGCCGGCCGAACCGGTGAACCGGTACCGGGCCCGGCTGCCCGGCACGTCGAGCGTCGCGGTGACCGCCGGGGCGTCCGGTCGCAGGGTGCCGGTGCTGTCCCGGGCCGCGTAGACCCGCACGGTGGCCCGACCGGTGCCGGCGGTGGCGTCGACCACCACCGCGTACCGGCCGTCGCGGGTGAGGTCGGTGCGGTCGATGTGGCCGAGACCGCCGACGGTGCAGCCGCTGGCCACCTCCGTCCCGGTCGGGTCGAGCAGCCGCAACGGGGAGCATCCGTCGGCCAGGCCGGGCGCGCCGACGTCGACGAACACGGCGTCGCCGGCCCGGGCGGGGAAGGTCAGCGCGGCACCACCCGGGGTCAGCGACCCGGTGGCGAGCGGGGTCGCGGCGATCGGCGCGGCGGCCGGCAGCGCGACCCGCTCGGTGCCGACGCCACTGACCGCGAACTCGGGACGGCCGGTCACCCCGACGTCGAGGACACACTCGGCGAGCTGCCGGGCGTCGGTGATGCCGGCCCACCGGCACACCTGCTCGGCACGGGCCCGCCGGGCCGGGTCGAGGTCGTCGACGGTCACCGCCCGGTCCGGGAACGTCCGGTCGGTGAACGAGCCGGTGTCCTGCCCGTCGGCGTAACTGAACAGGGAGGCGTCCCCGGTGACCCGCCAACCGTCGGCGTAGGACGGGTAGAGCTGCTCGAACGGCACGGGTTGGCGCAGGGCCGCCCCGGCGGGGGCGGCGACGTCGTCGGCCGGGTCACCGTCGAAGTCGCCGAGCAGTCCGCGTACCTTCCCGGCCCGGCCCGGGGCGAGCTTCACCAGCACCCGGTAGCCGTACGGGCCGATCGGGTCGACGGCGGCGGCGGAGCCGTCGGGCCAACGCAGGTCGTAGCCGTCGGCGGCGCCGGTGTCGGAGTCGCGGCGGGTGAGCCCGGCCCCACCGGGCAGCTCCGTCCCGCCCGGCGGCACGACCCGGGCCGCGCCGTCGACGCGGACCTCGGTGCTGCCGTCGACCAGGGTGAGGGCGACCCGGTGCGCGCCGATCCCGAAGCCGACGGCGGAGTTCACCGACACCGTCCGCGAGTCACCCATCGGCGTCTGCCGGACCTGCACCGCCAACGGGTCGCCGGAGGTGGACGCGACCAGCACGAACTCGCCGACGGCCTGGAAGTCGTAGTAGTGCCGGTCGAAGGTGACCAGGTGCGGGTCACCGTTGGTGCCGCCGCAGTCGCCCCCGTCCTCGCAGAGTTTCACCGGCCCCTTGGGTGGCGGGGTCTTCTTCGTGGGCTTCTTGCACTCGTCCAGGCTCTTCGGCAGGGTCTTGCCGTCGTACTCGGTGCGCGGCGGCAGGCCCTTGGCGGCCCGGTACCGGTTCTCGGCCAGGGTCGCCTTGACCTCGGCGGTCCTGATCCCGGTGCCCCCGCACGCGCCCTGCGGCACGGCGTCGCGGGAGATGTCGTCGGAGTGGTTCAGCTCGTGGTACAGCGCCGCGCACGGGTCCCGGGCGACCCCGTCGCCGTACGGCTCGACCGAGGTCGGGTTCCAGGTCACCGTCGAGGAACCCTTGCCGTCCTTGCTGTCCGGGGTCTCGAACGAGCCCGATCCGCCGGGGGTGGGGATGATCCGCACCCGGGGGGTCTTGGCGTCCCTGAGCCGGGGCAGGATGCCCGCCGGGTCGCCGCCGGCAGCCGCGAACCCCTGGAGGCAGCCGTCGACGGCGGCCTGGAAGTCGACGCCGCTGACCGGCACCCCGGCGCTCGGGTCGACCTGGTAGTCGGCCCGGGCTGGCCGGGCGCCCCCGCCGACGACCGCCCCGACGGCGACGAGCAGCAGCGCCACGGCGGCGACCGGGCGACGGCGGGCCCGCCGCAGGAGCAGCAGTGCCAGCCCGCCGACCACGACCACCAGCAGCACCGCCCCGCCGAGCAGCCAGCGCCACCATCCCCGCCCGGCGGTGTCGCCGCCGACGGTGAAGCCGGTGGTCCGCAACGCCGTCACGCCCGTACACGGGGTGTCGAGACCGGTCACCGGCAGCGCCGTCCAACTCGCCGTCACCTGATAGCTGCCGGGTGACCCGACCGGCCAGAGGGTGTCCAACCCGCCGCCGTCCGGGGTCGCCGTCACCGACCGCAGCACCACGGCGTCGTCGCCGCCGCCGTCGTGCACCCGGACGCTGACCAGTGGCACGGTCACGCTCCGCCCCGGTGCCAGGGTGACCGTGCCGGCGGTGGCGGCGGCGCCGATGCCGTCGCCGTAGAAGCTGCGACCCAGGGCCGGGGTCAGCTCCTGCCCGTCCCGGCGGACCGAGGTCACCTGCACGGTGCCGTCGGCCACGGTGGCCAGCGTGCAGGCCGCCTGCGTCCTGTTGGTGACCGCGAGCGTCAACCGGACCGCCTCGCCCGGGGCGTACCGGGGCGTGCTGGTCCGCAGGTCCAGCCCGAGGCCCCCGGCGGGCGGCGCGGCGGAGGCCGGCACCGGCCCCGCCGCCAGCACCGCCACGAGGACGGCGCACCCGCCGACGAGTCGCACGATCAGCGTCATGCGCGGCACTCTAGGGCCGCGACGCCCACCGTCCGCGTGACTGTCGCGCATCGGTCGCCACCGCCCGACCGCCCCCGGTACGCGGACCGGACCGGCGGCGCCCCACCGTCACCCGGCGATGACCTCCCGCAGTCGGACGGCGAACCCGGCGGGGTCGTCGGCGAAGCCGATGTGCCCGCCGGGGAACATGGTGGGCGGCACGCCCAGTGCGGCGGCCAGCGCGCGGGAGCTGCGGTCGCACAGTTCCCCGGCCGACTCCTCGCCGAGGCCGACCAGCACCCGGGTCGGGCCGTCGCGCAGGGCGGCGACGTCCGGCTGGTAGCGGGTCGTGCCGCGCAGGGTGTGCAGGTACTGGTAGCGCTCGTCGGCGGCGTCCTGCGGGTCGGGTTCGCGGCCGAACATGCCCTGGACCATCTCCTCGGGCATGACGATGTTGGCGTTGGCGAGGAACTTCCGCCAGGCACCCAGCCGGTCCCCCCGCCGGTAGGTGGCGACCATGTCGTCCTCCCGGGCGAGCAGTTCGTCACGGTCGTCGAGCAGCAGCACCAGCGGCGGCTCGTGGGCGATCACGGTGTGCGCCGCCTGCGGGTGCGCCTGGGCGAGCGCCAGGACGGTGACCGCGCCACCGCTGGAGCCGAGCACCGCCGCCGGGCCCGCGTCGAGGTGGGCCAGCAGCCGGGCCAGGTCGTCGGCGCGCAGTTCGGGCGTGGAGTCCTGCTCCGGGTCGTGCAGCCGGCTGCGGCGGATGCCCCGTGGATCGGTGGTGAGCACGGTGTGGTCGGTGGCGAGCAGGTCGGCCAGCGGGGCGAACGCCCGGGCGTCCATCGGGGCGGCGACCAGCGCCACCAGGGGCCCCTGGCCGCGTACCTCGAAGTGCAGGGTCCCGTCGGGGACGGCCAGGGTGGCGGTGGTCACCGGCATGGTGGTGGAACTGCTCATGATCGGGTCCTCCGGGTCGTGACGTGCGGCTCTTACACGGTGCAGACTCCCGGCGTGGGGCAGAATCGTCGGTCGTGAGCACGATTCTTGCCGAGATCACGGCCGACGACCATGACGCGAAGCTGACCCGGGCCCGCGGTGGGGACGACGCCGCGTTCACCGCGCTGGTCGCGCCGCTGCGGCCGGAACTGCACGCGCACTGCTACCGGATGCTCGGTTCCCCGCACGACGCCGACGACGCGTTGCAGGAGGCCCTGCTGCGGGCCTGGCGGGCGCTGCCCCGGTTCGAGGGGCGCAGCTCGCTGCGGACGTGGCTCTACACCGTCGCCACCCGTACCTGCCTGGACCTGGCGACCGGGCGGGGACGGCGGGCGTTGCCGGTCGACCTGGGGCCGGCCAGCGAACACGCCGTGCCGGGCGGCGTCGCCGCCGACCACGTACGGTGGCTCGGCCCGTACCCCGACGCCGGCCTGGCCGCCGGCCCCGCCACCCCGGACGCCCGTTACGAGCAGCGGGAGGCCGTCGAGCTGGCGTTCGTCGCCGCGCTGCAACACCTGCCCGGCAACCAGCGGGCCGCGCTGCTGCTGTGCGACGTGCTCGGCTTCACCGCCGCCGAGATCGCCGCCATGACGGGCGCCACCACCGGGTCGGTCCACTCGGCGCTGGCGCGGGCCCGCCGGGTCGTCGCCGAGCGGGTGCCCGCCCGCAGCCAGCAGCAGGCGCTGCGTACCCTCGGTGACGCCCGGCTGCGGGAGGTCGCCGCCGGCTACGCCACCGCCCTGGAGAACGGCGACGCCGACGCCCTGGTCGCCCTGCTCACCGAGGACGTCACCTGGTCGATGCCGCCGCTGCCGCACTGGTACGCCGGCCGCGCCGCGGTGCTGGACTTCGCGCGGGCGATGCCGTTGGGCAGTTGCGGCAGTTGGCGGCACGTGCCGGTGGCGGCCAACGGCCAGCCGGCGGTCGCCAACTACCTGCGCGCGGGTGACACCGGCCCGCACCTGCCGTGGTCGGTCACGGTGCTGACGGTGCGCGACGGTCGGATCGCCGAGCTCGTCTCGTTCCTCGACGGCACCCTGTTTCCGACGTTCGGCCTGCCGGCCACCCGCTGACGGCCGGTGGGCGTGCCTCCCGCCCACCGGCCGACGCGCCCGGACGCTCAGGCCAGCGGCGCGGTGAGGGTGTAGGAGGCGTCCCCGGCGAAGGTGCTGCCGGCGGCGTACGGGTCGACCCGCAGCGCGTAGTCGTAGTGGCGCAGGTAGCGGCCGGGGTGGTTCCACGACTCGAAGGAGTAGCTGCCGCCCCCGGCCAGCCCGGTCCGGCTGCAGAAGGTGGCGTCCCCGGCGAAGACGGCGCTGCCGTCGTTGCCGGCGAGCCGGATGGTGAAGTCCCAGTGTCGCAGGTAGGAGCCGTTGACCGCGCGGAACGAGTAGCAGGAGGAGTTGGCGAGGCCGGGGACGATCTGGAAGGTGGCGTCCTGCCGGTCGGCCAGCGGGCTGCCGCTGCCGAGCACGTCGATGCGGGCGAGGTTGTCGCGGTGGCGGACGTACCGGTCGGGGAAGTTCGCCGAGCGCAGCGAGCGGTTGCCGGTGGGCGGGGCGGAGGTGTCTCCGACGCTCTCCCGCAGCACGGTGAAGTGGCGCACCGTGCCGGACAGCCCGGCCAGTTCGGTCTTGCCGGTGAAGCCGTACAGGTCGCTGCTGTCGGCGGAGTAGTAGCGGCCGGCGCCGTACTGGTCGAAGTAGATGCGCCACCGGTTGTCGGGCAGCCGGACCAGGGCGGGTCCTTCGAGGCCGGAGCCCCAGCCGGCCCAGTTGCCGGTGCCGACCCAGCTCCACGGGCCGGTCAGCGCGGGGGCGGTGGCGTGCTCGATGTACTTGGTGGTCTCGTTCTTCATGAAGTTGTGGTAGGTGTTGCCGACCTTGACGATGAAGCTGTCGATGTGGTTGGTGCCGATGCCGTTGAGCGCCGCCGGGGCGCTCCACGCCGACAGCGCGCTGTTCGTCGCCGTGATCCGGTAGGGCTGGAACTGCCCGGCGGTGCCGGTCTGCGAGACGGAGACGACGATGTGCACGCTGCCGTCGCTGTCGACGAACCACTCCGGGGCCCAGGTGCTGCCGTTGGCCGGTGCGACGGGGACGGTGACGTTGCGCTGGAAGGTCCAGGTCAGGTAGTCGGCGCTGCGGGCGATGCCGATGGTGTTGCCGGTCCAGCCGGTGGTATAGACGAGGTAGTAGTAGCCGTCGGTGTGCCGGATGACGCTCGGGTCGCGGACCAGCCCGGACGGCGGGGTGTAGGCGTTGGCCCGCTGGAGGGTGAACCGGGTGGCGTCGGCCGAGTCGTAGACGTACATGTTGGATTCGCTGCTGTTGGTGAACGCGGTCATCAGGTAGTGCGGGACCGGCCCGGCGGCGTTGGCCCGCGCCGGCCCGGCGACCAGCAGGCCACCGAGCACGCAGAGCACCGCCGCCAGAGCGCCGTACCGGAGACGTTCCATCGACACACCTCTCTCAATAAATCGATGGTTGTCATCCTGCACTATTGCCAACGGTTTTCGTAAGTGTTGCGATAAGCGCCATGGCCCGGACCTCCCGCGACATCCGCTCCGCCAACCGGCTCACCGTCGTCCAGCAGGTCGTCGCCGCCGGCACCACCAGCCGGCAACGCCTCGCCGTCGACACCGGGCTCAGCCTCGGCACCGTCGCCACCCTGGTCGCCGAACTCACCGACCTGGGGCTGCTCACCGAGGCCGGCCGGGAGGACTCCGGCGGCGGCCGGCCCCGCGGCCTGGTCACCGCCGACCCGCACGGCGGCCTGCTGGTCGGCGTCGACGTCGCCGAGACGTACGTGCACGTCGACCTCTTCGACACCACGCTGACCCGGCTGGCCGGCGCCGAGGAGGCGCTGCGCCCGCTGGAACGCCGCCCGCACCAGGTGGTCCGGCACATCGTCAGCGGCATCGACACCGTCCTGGCCGGCACCGGGGCCCGGGTGCTCGGCGTCGGCGTCAGCGTCCCCGGCCAGGTCGACCGGGAGGGCGGCGTGTCGGTGTTCGCGCCCAACTGGAACTGGCACGACGTACCGCTGCGGGACCTGCTCGCCGACCGCCTGCCGCTGCCGCTGCACCTGGACAACCCGCTACGGGCGGCGGTGCTCGCCGAGCTGTGGGCCGGGGCCGCCCGGGGCCGCGACGACGTCGCCGTGATCAACCTGGGCACCGGCGTCGGGGCGGGCCTCGCCTTCGGCGGCACCCTCTACCGGGGCAGCAGCAACAGCGCCGGCGAGTGGGGGCACACCACCCTGGTCCTCGACGGCCGGCTCTGCCGGTGCGGCAGCCGGGGTTGCGTCGAGGCGTACGTCGGCGCGCCCGGCATCATGCAGACGCTGCGCGACCTGGCCCCGACCAGTCCGCTGCTGCACCCCGAGGACCAGACCGCCACCCTCGACGCCCTCGCCGCCGGGCTCGCCGACGACGACCCCACCGCCACGAAGGTGGTCGCCGAGACCGCCCGCTACCTCGGCGTCGCCGTCGCCGACCTGGTCAACCTGATCAACCCGGAGGTCGTGGTGCTCAGCAGCTGGGTCGCCGACCGGCTCGGCGACCGGCTGCGCGACGAGGTCCGCGCCGTGGTCGCCCAGCACGCGCTGCGCCGCCCGCTCGCCGCCACCGGGATCGTCCGCTCCCCCGTCGCCGGCAACCCGGTCAGCCTCGGCGCGGCCACCCTCGCCCTGGAGGGCTTCCTCACGCAGGGACGGTAGCCCGCCGCATCCGCGGCGCGACATCGACCCGGTGCGTCGATGCCGCCGCCGGTGCCGGCGGCGGCAGCTCCCCGCCGCCCCCGGCACCGACGGGGTCCGCACCCCCGACCGCCCGACCGCCCGACCCGATCCGGTCCGGCGCGGGTCTGGCGGGGCGCGGGGGTGGCGTCAGCGGCCGACGTAGGCCGCGAGGTGTTCGCCGGTGCGGGTGGACCGGGCGGCGACCAGGTCGGCGGGGGTGCCCTCGAAGACGACCCGCCCGCCGTCGTGGCCGGCCCCGGGACCGAGGTCGATGATCCAGTCGGCGTGCGCCATCACCGCCTGGTGGTGCTCCACCACGATGACCGAGGTGCCGCCGTCGACCAGTCGGTCGAGCAGGCCGAGCAGCTGGGCCACGTCGGCGAGGTGCAGCCCGGTGGTCGGCTCGTCGAGGACGTACACACCGCCGGGCTCGGCCATCCGGGTGGCCAGCTTGAGCCGCTGCCGCTCGCCGCCGGAGAGGGTGGTGAGCGGTTGACCGAGGCGCAGGTAGCCGAGCCCGACGTCGACGAGCCGACCGAGGACGGCGTTCGCCGCCGGGGTGCGCGCCTCGCCCGTGCCGAGGAACTCCGCCGCCTCGGTCACCGACATCGCGAGCACCTCGCTGATGTCCCGACCGCCGAGGCGGTACTCCAGCACGGCGTCCTGGAACCGGCGGCCCTCGCACTCCTCGCAGACGGTGGCGACCCCGGCCATCATCGCCAGGTCGGTGTAGATCACCCCGGCGCCGTTGCAGCCGGGGCAGGCCCCCTCGGAGTTGGCGCTGAACAGTGCGGGTTTCACCCCGTTGGCCTTCGCGAACGCCTTACGGACCGGGTCGAGCAGACCGGTGTACGTCGCCGGGTTGCTCCGCCGCGACCCCCGGATCGTCCCCTGGTCGATCGCGACCACCCCGTCGCGCCCCGACACCGAGCCGTGGATCAGGGAACTCTTGCCCGAACCGGCCACCCCGGTGACCACCACCAGCACGCCCAGCGGAATGTCGACGTCGACGTCGCGCAGGTTGTGGGTGTCCGCGCCGCGTACCGCGAGCACGCCCGACGGCCTGCGCACCGCCGGCTTCACGGCGGCCCGGTCGTCCAGGTGCCGCCCGGTCAGGGTGCCGCTGTCCCGCAGCCCGGCGACGGTGCCGGCGAAGACCACCTCGCCGCCGGCCGAGCCGGCACCCGGGCCGAGGTCGACCACGTGGTCGGCGACCGCGACCACCTCCGGTTTGTGCTCGACGACCAGCACCGTGTTGCCCTTGTCCCGCAACCGCAGCAGCAGGTTGTTCATCCGCTGGATGTCGTGCGGGTGCAGCCCGACGGTGGGCTCGTCGAAGACGTAGGTGACGTCGGTCAGCGAGGACCCCAGGTGGCGGATCATCTTGGTCCGCTGCGCCTCCCCGCCGGACAGGGTGCCGGCCGGCCGGTCCAGCGACAGGTAGCCGAGGCCGATCTCCTCGAACGAGTCGAGAAGCCATTGCAGCCCGGACAGCAGCGGGGCCACCGAGGGTTCGTCGAGGTCCCGCAGCCAGGCGGCGAGGTCGCTGATCTGCATCGCGCAGACGTCGGCGATGTTCTTCCCGCCGATCTTCGACGACCGGGCCTGCGGGCCGAGCCGGGTGCCGGCGCACTCGGGGCAGGTCGTGAAGGTCACCGCCCGCTGCACGAACGCCCGGATGTGCGGTTGCAGGGTGTCGACGTCCTTGGCCAGGTACGACTTCTGGATCTGCGGGATCAGCCCGGCGTACGTCAGGTTGATGCCGTCCACCTTGATCCTGGTGGGTTCCCGGTGCAGCAGGTCGTGCAGCTCGGACTTCGTGTACCGGCGGATCGGCTTGTCCGGGTCGAAGTAGCCGCAGCCCCGGAAGATCCGGCCGTACCAGCCCTCCATGCTGTAGCCGGGAATGGTCAACGCACCCTCGTTGAGGGATTTGCTGTCGTCGTAGAGCGCCGACAGGTCGATGTCGGTGACCGCGCCCATCCCCTCGCAGCGCGGGCACATGCCGCCGAGGCGGTGGAAGGTCGCCTTCTCGGTCCTCGTCCGGCCGGCGCCCCGCTCGACCGTGATCGCGCCGCTGGCCCGCACCGAGGGAACGTTGAACGAGTACGCGTTGGGCGGGCCGATGTGCGGCTGCCCCAGCCGGCTGAACAGGATGCGCAGCATGGCGGTGGCGTCGGTGGCGGTGCCGACGGTGGAGCGGGCGTTCGCCCCCATCCGCTCCTGGTCCACGATGATCGCCGTGGTCAACCCGTCGAGCACGTCGACCTCGGGTCGGGCCAGCGTCGGCATGAAACCCTGCACGAACGCGCTGTACGTCTCGTTGATCAACCGCTGTGACTCGGCGGCGATCGTGCCGAACACCAGCGAACTCTTGCCCGACCCGGAGACCCCGGTGAACACGGTCAGCCGCCGCTTCGGGATCTCGACGCTGACGTCACGCAGGTTGTTCACCCGCGCGCCCTGCACCCGGATCAGATCGTGGCCGTCGGCCCCGTCCGGCCCCGGCGAGCGGCCCTGCGTCATCGCGTCTCCCCCTCCGTCGGGCGGGTCCGGCCCGCCCCCACTGCCCGCATGATCCTCCCCCGCCCCGCCCCACCACCCCGGGCCGCCCTGCATGATCGACCCGATGTCGGAGATCCAGCGGTATCGGAGCGGTGGGATACCGCTGGATCACCGACATGGTGAGCGACCCGTCTCCCCCGGACCGGGACAGTCAGTCCAGGATCGCCGTCGCCTCGACCTCGACGAGAACGTCCGGCTCGAAGAGATAATCGACGCCGATGAGCGACGACGGAGGCAGCGGCTGCGGCAGGCCGAGCTCCCCCGCCACATCCTCCACCCCGGCCATGAAGTCACCGATCCGCTCCGGCGACCAGTTCGTCACGTAGAACGTCAGGCGGACGACGTCGGCGAAGCTCGCCCCGGCACCGGCCAGCCCGTACCCCGTGTTGCGCAGCGCTCGGGCGACCTGACCCCGCAGGTCGCCGGTGGCGACCGGCCGGCCGGCCTCGTCCCGGCTGATCTGGCCGGCCACGTGGACGTGGCGCGACCCCGACGCCACCGCGACGTGGTGGTAGGGAACGGGCTGCGTCATGCCCGGCGCAGAGAAAAGCTGGACACCCATCTGATTTCCTCCCTCTAGGTATCTCATGGATACCTGGTGCACCGAGGGAACTTCAACGAGACTAGGTGTCATGCCCGAAACCACACCCCTGCCGGCGGAAGCCCTCCAGATCACCCCGCCCCACCGCGAACTGCTGGACCAGGTGCTCGACAAGTGGTCGCTGGAAGTGCTCAACCAGCTCTGCGAACGGCCCTCCCGGTTCAACGAGCTGCGCCACGCCATCCCCGCCGTCTCCCAGAAATCACTGAGCGCCACCCTGCGCCGGCTCGAACGCAACGGCATCGTCGCCCGGCACGTCCTCTCGTCGCGGCCGGTCGCCGTCGAGTACCGCATAACGCCGCTGGGAAAGACGCTCCGGCACCCGGTCGACGTGCTCCTCGACTGGGCCGGGCAGCACCTGCCCGCCATCGAGGCCGCCCGCCGCTCGTACGACGAGACCAACTGACGGCGCGCGACCGCCACCTCCAGCGCCGGCAGCATCCGGTGGGGTTTGACCTGCTACGAACGAGCCGGGACAGCACCCGTCCGATGATCGTCATCCCTTCGCATCACAGCCCCTGCCCCGAGGGCCCGGCGGGGCGGGGGCCGTGATGTCCGCGCAGTTCAGTGCCGTCGAGGGGACCGGCGTCACTTGGCGTTGAAGTAGTTCGCCTCCGGGTGGTGCACCACGATCGCGTCGGTGGCCTGCTCCGGCACCAGCTGGAACTCCTCCGACAACTGCACCCCGATCCGCTCCGCCCCGAGCAGCTCCACGATCTTCGCCCGGTCCTCCAGATCCGGGCAGGCCGGGTAGCCGAACGCGTACCGGCAGCCCCGGTAGTCGTTGCGCAGCAGGCCGGCCAGGTCGGTCGGGTCGCCGGTGGCGACCGTGCCGCCGCCCGGCAGGGTCAGCTCGGAGCGGATACGCCGGTGCCAGTACTCGGCGAGCGCCTCGGTGAGCTGCACCGACAACCCGTGCACCTCCAGGTAGTCGCGGTACTCGTTGGCGGCGAACATCTTCGCGGTGTAGTCGCTGATCGGCTGGCCGACGGTGACCAGCTGCAACGCCACCACGTCGAGCCCGTCGTCCTTCGGGCGGAAGAAGTCGGCCAGGCAGAGCCGCCGCTCCTGCCGCTGCCGGGGGAACGAGAACCGGGCCCGCTCGCTGTTGCCGTTCTCGTCCAGCACCACCAGGTCGTTGCCCTCGGAGTACGCCGGGAAGTAGCCGTACACCACGGCCGCCTCCAGCACCTGGTCGGCGATGAGCCGGTCCAGCCAGTAGCGCAGCCGGGGCCGCCCCTCGGTCTCCACCAGTTCCTCGTACGACGGGCCCTGGCCGCCCCGCGACCCGCGCAGCCCCCACTGGCCGAGGAAGGTGGCCCGTTCGTCCAGCAGCGCCGCGTACTCGGCCAGCGGCACCCCCTTGACCACCCGGGTGCCGAAGAACGGCGGGGTGGGCACCCCCACGTCGGTGGCCACGTCGGAGCGGACCGAGGAGTCGTGCAGTTCCGGCAGCACCTCGGTGACCATCGTGCGCTGCTTCTCCCGGCGGGCCCGCCGGGCCGCCAGGGCCGCCTCCCGCTCCGGGTCGATCACGGGTGCGCCGCCACGCTTGGCGGTCATCACCCGGTCCATCAGGGCCAGCCCCTCGAAGGCGTCCCGCGCGTAGTGGACCTGGCCGGGGAACATCGCCCGCAGGTCGTCCTCGACGTACGCGCGGGTCAGCGCCGCCCCGCCCAACAGCACCGGCCACCGCTCGGCGACCCCGCGCGACGCCATCTCGGCGAGGTTCTCCTTCATGATGACCGTGCTCTTGACCAGCAGCCCGGACATCCCGATCGCATCGGCCCGGTGCTCCTCGGCGGCGTCGAGGATCGCGCCGATCGGCTGCTTGATGCCGATGTTGACGACCTCGTAGCCGTTGTTGGACAGGATGATGTCGACCAGGTTCTTGCCGATGTCGTGCACGTCGCCGCGTACGGTGGCCAGCACGATCCGGCCCTTGCCGCCGTCCTCGACCGCCTCCATGTGCGGCTCCAGGTAGGCCACCGCCGTCTTCATCACCTCGGCGGACTGGAGCACGAACGGCAACTGCATCTGCCCGGAGCCGAACAGCTCACCGACGA
Organism: Micromonospora sp. S-DT3-3-22; assembly: GCF_015354745.1. NCBI lineage: Bacteria > Bacillati > Actinomycetota > Actinomycetes > Micromonosporales > Micromonosporaceae > Micromonospora > Micromonospora sp. S-DT3-3-22. The sequence goes on along the minus strand of NZ_JACGMO010000038.1, from coordinate 25,356 downwards.
CCTTCATGCCGTCGAGCAGGATGTCGTTGATGATGGACAGCGGGGACCGGCCCTGCGCCATCGCGGTGTCCAGGTCGGCCTCCAGGCCGTTGCGCTCGCCGTCGATGATCCGCCGCTTGAGCCGTTCGTCCAACGGCAGCCCGGCCAGCTCCTCGGCCCGGGTGGCCCGCGCCGACGCGGCGTCGACGCCCTCGAACGCCTCGATGAACCGCTGCACCGGGTCGTAGCCCTCGCGCCGCCGGTCGTAGATCAGGTCGAGGGCGACCTCGCGCTGCGCCTCGGGGATCTTCGACATCGGCAGGATCTTGCTGGCGTGCACGATCGCCGAGGTCAGCCCGGCCTGCACGCACTCGTGCAGGAACACCGAGTTGAGCACCTGCCGGGCCGCCGGGTTGAGCCCGAACGAGACGTTCGAGATGCCCAGGGTGAAGTTGACCCCCGGGTAGCGGGCGGCGATCTCCCGGATCGCCTCGATCGTCTCGATGCCGTCGCGCCGGGTCTCCTCCTGGCCGGTGGCGATCGGGAAGGTCAGCGCGTCGATGAGGATGTCCGACCGGTCCATCCCCCAGCGGCCGGTCAGGTCGTCGATCAGCCGGGCCGCCACCCGGACCTTCCACTCCCGGGTACGGGCCTGCCCCTCCTCGTCGATGAGCAGCGCCACCACGGCCGCCCCGTGCTCGGCGATCACCGGCATCACCCGCGCGTAGCGGGAGTCGGGGCCGTCGCCGTCCTCGAAGTTGACCGAGTTGACCACGCAACGCCCGCCGAGCATCTCCAACCCGGCCTCGATCACCGCCGGCTCGGTGGAGTCCAGCATGATCGGCAGGGTGGACGCGGTGGCGAACCGGCCGGCCAGCTCCCGCATGTCCTGCGTGCCGTCCCGGCCGACGTAGTCGACGCACAGGTCCAGCAGGTGCGAGCCGTCGCGGGCCTGGCTGCGGGCCACCTCGACGCACGCCTGCCAGTCGGCGGCGAGCATCGACTCGCGGAACGCCTTGGAGCCGTTGGCGTTGGTCCGTTCCCCCACCATCAGCACCGAGGCGTCCTGGGCGAACGGCACCGGGTGGTAGATCGACGAGACACCCGCCTCGTGCCGGGGCTCCCGCGCCGCCGGGGTCGCGCCGTGCAACCGCTCGGCCAACGCCCGGATGTGCTCCGGGGTGGTGCCGCAGCAGCCACCGATCAGCCCCACGCCGTAGTCGGCCACGAACCGTTCCAGGGCGTCGGCCAGCTCCACCGGGCTCAGCGGGAAGTACGCCCCGTCGGCGGTCAGCACCGGCAGGCCCGCGTTCGGCATCACCGACAGCGGAATCCGGGAGTGCTGCGACAGGTAGCGCAGGTGCTCGCCCATCTCGGCCGGGCCGGTCGAGCAGTTCAGCCCGATCAGGTCCACCCCCAGCGGCTCGATGGCCGCCAGCGCCGCCCCGATCTCGCTGCCCACCAGCATGGTGCCGGTGGTCTCCACGGCCACGTGACAGATGATCGGCACCTGCTGGCCCAGCTCGGCCATCGCCCGCTTCGACCCGACCACGGCCGCCTTGACCTGCAACAGGTCCTGGCAGGTCTCGATGATCAGCGCGTCCGACCCACCGGCGATGAGCCCGGCCGCGTTCTCCTGGTACGCGTCGCGCAACGTCGCGTACGGGGCGTGGCCGAGGGTGGGCAGCTTGGTGCCGGGGCCGATCGAGCCGAGCACGAACCGGGGGCGCTGCGCCGTGGCGTACGCGTCGGCGACCTCCCGGGCGATCCGCGCGCCGGCCTCGGACAGCTCCCGGATGCGCTGCGGGATGTCGTACTCGGCGAGGTTGGCGAGGTTCGCGCCGAACGTGTTCGTCTCGACGCAGTCCGCGCCGGCCGCCAGGTAGGCCTCGTGCACGCCGCGCACCACGTCGGGCCGGGTCACGTTGAGGATCTCGTTGCAGCCTTCCAGCCCCTCGAAGTCGTCGAGGCTCAGGTCGGCAGCCTGGAGCATTGTCCCCATCGCGCCGTCGGCGATGAGAATCCGGTCGGCCAGCACATCCCGCAACGAAGTCCGCACCACATCAGGTTAGTGCGAGGAATCCGGTCACCGTCGACGCCCGGTCGCGTCCCACTATGTGTCCATCCGCTCCCCGTCCCGGTTCGTACCGGTTCGGCGGCGGGGTGGGCCTACGTCCCGGCGCGGCCGACGGGCCACGCGCCGCGCCGGGACGTAGGCTTGCGGACGTGAAGGACATCAGGGACGCCACCGTGCACGGCGGGCGGGTGACCGGGCCGACCCCCGGCGCCGTCGGCGACGAGCGGGGCGAGGTGACGGCGTGACCGAGTTCGACGGGCTGCCGGTGCTGCGGTCCCCGGTGGCGATCGCCGCCTTCGAGGGCTGGAACGACGCCGCGGACGCCTCCACCGCCGCCGTGGAACACCTCGAACAGGTCTGGCAGGCCCGCCAGATCACCGAGATCGACCCGGAGGAGTTCTACGACTTCCAGGTCAGCCGACCGACGATCACGATGTCCGACGGCGAGACCCGCCGGGTGGAGTGGCCCACCACGAAGTTCATGGTGGCCAGCCCCGAGGGCACCGACCGCGACGTGGTGCTGATCCGGGGCATCGAGCCGAGCATGCGCTGGCGCACGTTCTGCGAGCAGGTGCTGGAGATCTGCCACAGCCTTGAGGTGGAACGGGTGGTGCTGCTCGGCGCGCTGCTGGCCGACGTGCCGTACACCCGGCCGTTGCCGATCAGCGGCAGCGCCTCCGACGCCCAGGCGGCCCAGCGCTACCAGCTCACCCCCACCCGCTACGACGGTCCCACCGGCATCGTCGGGGTACTCCAGGACGCCTGCACCCGGGCCGAGGTCGACGCGGTGTCGTTCTGGGTGCACGTGCCGCACTACGCCAACAACCCGCCCTGCCCCAAGGCGACCCTGGCCCTGCTGCACCGGGTCGAGGACGTGCTCGACCTGCCGGTGCCGATGGCCGACCTGGCCGAGGAGGCCGCCGAGTGGGAGCAGCGGGTACGCGGCGCCGCCGAGCAGGATGCCGAGCTGGGCGAGTACGTGCGTGAGCTGGAGGAACGGGTCGGCGACGCGGGGATCACCCCGTTGACCGGTGACGAGATCGCCCAGGAGTTCGAGAAGTACCTGCGCCGTCGGGGCGGTTCCGCCGGCCCCACCGCCGGCTCCTGGTAGTCGTCCCCGACAGGCCCCGGACGTCGTGGCGTCCGGGGCCTGTCGGCGTGTCCGGGGTGGCGTCGTCGCCCCGTCTGGGGCATCCTAGGAACCTAGCTGTCAGGAGGAGGCGGGCGTGCAGATCAACCCGGGAGCCGCCGAGTTCCCGCACCGGCAGATCGCCGCGCAGCTCAAGGCCCAGGTGCGGCGGGGCGACTGGGGGCCGGGCGAACGGCTGCCGTCCATCCCGGCCATCGCCGAGATGTTCGGGGTGGCGAAGCAGACCGTGCAACGCGCCGTCGACCAGCTGCGGGTCGAGGGCATCCTGATCACCAAACCCGGCTCCGGCACGTACGTGCGGGGCACCCGGCGGCGGCTCAACCGGCTCTCCCGGGGCCGGTACGGCGGATTCCGGGGTTACCACACCGACCTCGCCGCACGGTACCGCCAGCAACTCGTCTCGGTCGGTCGGGCGCCCGCCCCACCCGAGGTGGCCGACGCGTTCGGGGTCGCCGACGGCACCGAACTGCTCTGCCGCCGGCACCTGGTGCGCACCGACGACTCCCCGGTGGAGGTAGGTGCGTCCTGGTTCCTGCCGAAGGACACCGCCGGCACCTCGCTGGAACGGGCCGAGGCGTTCGGCCGGCCGCTCTACCAGGAGGCCGAGGAGGCCACCGGCCGGCGGTACACCACCGCCGCCGACACCATCAGCGCCCGCCAGCCCAGCCGGGAGGAGGCCGAGACGCTCCAGATCCGCCCCGACACTCCCGTGCTGCACCTGCTGCACGTCGCCTACGACGCCCACCGCAAGCCGATCGAGGTCGCCCAGGCCACCTGGCCCGGCCCGATGACCACGCTGACCGAGGAGTACCAGGTCCCCGCCCCCGCGCCGGACCCCGACCCCGACCCCGGCCTGGTCCTCGGCTGATCCCGGCCGGGCACCGCCCACCGTCCCGGCCCGGCCCACGTACGGGGCCGGGCAGCACCGGACGGACGGGGGGCTGCCGGGCGGCGGCCACCGCAGGCCGGGCAGGGGTGGCGCAACCGGCGGGACGGCACCGGGCGTACGGGGCCAAGCCGTGCCTCAGGTGACCGCGGTGACCACGACGACGGTCGCTCCGAGCGCGACGACGATCAGGGAGGCGACCACCCCGAGCAGGTCGGCGACCCGTACCGGGACGGTGGCGCCCAGGGCCGCGCCGATCGTGGCGAGCCCGGCCTGCCAGAGCAGGGAGGCCAGCCCGGCGGCGACGACGAACACCCCGGGCCCCGTCCAACTGCCCGGCACGGCGTTCACCGTCCCGCCCAGGGCGAAGAAGTACACCAGGGTCAACGGGTTGACCGCGGTGAGGAGCACGAAGCGGACGAAGACCGGTCCGGCGGCGCTCCGGGCCGGACGCTCCCCGCCGGTGCCGTCCCGCTCGGCTCCGGCGCCGGTACCGCCGGGGTGTGCCGGGGCGCGGCGCAGGGTGACCAGTTGGTGGCAGCCCAGCCCGACGATCACCAGACCGGACAGGTAGCGGGGGGCGTCCCCCCACGAGGCGATCACCGGCGCGAGCGCCGCCCCGGTCAGCAGCCGCCAAGGCAGTAGAGGGTGTCGACGGTGGCGACGCCGGACGCGGCGGCCAGGCCACTGCGGCGGCCGCGCAGCATCCCCTCCCGGACGATCAGCACCCCGATCGCCCCCAGGGGCATCGCCACCCCCAGTCCGGCGGCGAACCCGGCGACCGCCAGGAACACGATTCCTTCAGCCATCCGCCGAGTCTGGGTCACCCCGCCGGGCGCGACCGACAGATGAGCGGTGCCGGCGTACGATTATCGGTGTGGACCGGCTGGACGAGCAGATTCTCGGCATCCTGCAGGAGAACGCGAGGTGTTCGTTCAGTGAGATCGGTCGACGGGTCGGTCTGAGCACGAACGCCACCGCCGCCCGTGTCCGCCGGTTGGAAGCCGACGGCGTCATCCTCGGGTACACCGTCGTCACCGGCCACGACGCGCCGGAACTCCGGGGCGGGTTGGAGGTGTTCATCGACGTACGCCTCGACGCCGGGACCGACTACGAGACGTTCGTCGACGCCATCGCCCCGATCGAGCAGATCGTCGACGCGGTGCACATGACCGGGCCGTACGACTACCTGCTGCGGGCCCGGCTGCGGGACACCGCCGCCCTGGACGCGCTGCTGCGTCGGCTCAAGAAGAGCTGCGGCGTGGTGCAGACCCAGACGCGGGTCGCACTGCGCCAACCCGCCCCGCCGCCCCGCAGCCGGTAACCCCGTTACCCGTCCCGGTGCCCCACCACGCCCACAGCCGACCGGACCCGGGTCCCCCTGCGTCGATCATGGAGTTGCGGGGCTCCGCATAAGTCGCATGTGGGGGCTCAACCCCCACCACAACTCCATGATCGACGAGCCGCCCGGGACCACGCGGAGACGGGGCGGGTGGGCGCGGGCGTCAGAGGCGGATGCCGAGCAGGGCGTCGACGGTGCCGGCGAACAGCGCGGGAGCCTGCGGGTCGTCGCCGGTGCCGGCCAGGGCCGCCCCGGCCCAGTCGTCGGCCAGGACGAGGGCGCCCGGCGTGTCCAGGTCGTCGCCGAGGCGCTCGCGTACCCCGGCCAGGAAGGCCGCGCCGGACGGCCCGGACGGCGCGGCGGCGGCCCGCCGCCAGCGGTCCAGCCGCTGCTGCGCGGCGGTCAGCACGTCGTCGGTCCAGGCCCGGTCGTCCCGGTAGTGGCCGGACATCAGGCCGAGCCGGACGGCCATCGGGTCCACCTGGTCGGCGCGCAGCCGGGAGACGAAGACCAGGTTGCCCTTGGACTTCGACATCTTCTCGCCGTCCAGGCCGATCATGCCGGCGTGCACGTAGTGGTCGGCGAAGGGAGCCGTGCCGGTGAGCCGCTCGGCGTGCGCGGCGGAGCACTCGTGGTGCGGGAAGATCAGATCGTTGCCTCCGCCCTGCACGTCGAGCCGGTCGCCGAGCAGGTTCAGCGCGATCACCGTGCACTCGATGTGCCAGCCGGGCCGGCCGGGGCCCAGCTCACCGCCCGGCCAGGACGGCTCGCCGTCGCGGGCACCGCGCCACAGCAGCGGGTCCAGCGGGTCGCGCTTGCCGGCCCGCTCCGGGTCGCCACCGCGCTCGGGGAAGATCTCCAGCATCTGCTCCCGGGTCAGGTTCGACTCGTAGCCGAACGCCGGGGCGGCGGCGATGTCGAAGTAGACGTCGCCGGTGCCGTCGTCGAGCCGGTAGGCGGCACCGTCCTTGAGCAGTTCCTGCACCCGGTCGGCGATGTCCGGGATCGACTCCACCGCGCCCACGTAGTGCGCGGGCGGGATGATCCGCAGCGCCTCCATGTCCTCGCGGAACAGCGCCGTCTCCCGCATCGCCAGGACCTTCCAGTCCTCGCCGTCGCGCTCGGCGCGTTCCAGCAGCGGGTCGTCGATGTCGGTGACGTTCTGCACGTACCGGACGGTCAGGCCGGCGTCGCGCCACATCCGCTGTACCAGATCAAAGGTGATCATGGTGGCGGCGTGGCCCAGGTGGGTGGCGTCGTACGGGGTGATGCCACAGACGTACATGGTGGCGGGGCCGGCGGGGCGGCTCGGGTGGACACCGCGCCGCGCCGAGTCGTACAAGCTCAGGGGCCCGCCGTCACCCGGCAGCCGTGGCACCTCGTGTCCCGCCCAAGACTCCATGACCGCCAGCCTAACGAGCCGCCCGGCCGCCCGGAGAAACCGCCCGGGTGATCAACATGACAACGGCTCAGATCGGCGGCCACGGCATCGCCGGCCACTCCTGCGGCGGCAGCGGATACCGGCCGGTGTCCCGCAGCCGCCGCACCCGGGCGGCCACCTCGGCGACCTCGCCGAGGGTCAGGTGCTCGGCCAACTCCTCCCCCAGCTCGCCGGTGAGCTGCCGGTCGAGGGCGTCGAGCACCTGCACCGCGTCCGGTGGGAGCTGCCGGCCGGCCCAGCCCCACAGCACGGTCCGCAGCTTCTCCTCGACGTGGAAGCAGACCCCGTGATCCACCCCGTAGATCCGGTCGTCCGCGCCGGCCAGCACGTGCCCGCCCTTGCGGTCGGCGTTGTTGATGACCGCGTCCAGCACGGCCAGCCGGGCCAGCCGGGGGTCGTCGGCGTGGGCCAGGGCGTACGCCGCGCCGTCGTCGTCGCGGGCGGCGGCCACCGGGAACCAGCGCGGCGGCACCGCCTCGGTCGGCACGAACCCGACCAGCGGCTCGACGTCGTCCGGCTCGTCGATCCAGAGCTGGCACGACCCGGGCCCCAGCGGCCCGTCGCGCAGCACCGTCGGCGGGACCAGATCCCAGCCGGTGGCCCGGGAGACCAGGTAGGCGGAGACCTCCCGGCCGGCGAGGGTGCCGTCGGGGAAGTCCCAGAGCGGGCGCTCGCCGCGCACCGGCTTGTAGACGCACCGGGCGGTACGGCCGTCGAGGGTCAGGATCGCCCGCAGGGTGGTGTTGGAGGCGTCGACCAGCCGACCCTCCAGCTCCAGTTCACCGTCGCACAGCAGCCGGAGCGCGGCGCTGACCTCCTGGCGCTGCACCTCCGACGACGTCACCGGTGGTAGCCGTTGTGCCGGGGGCAGAGGTGACCGGCCGGGTCGAGCGGCTGGCCGCACAGCGGGCAGGGCGGACGGCCGGCGTTGACCACCCGGCGGGCCCGTTCGATGAACTCGCGGGTCGCCTCGGGGGTCAGCCGCACCCGCAGCCGGTCGAGGTCCTCGTCCGGTTCCTCGTCGTCGTCCTCGTCGACCTCGTCGTCGCCCAGCTCGACCTCGGCCTCCGCCTCACCGGCGGCGATCGCCTCGATCACCACGGTGGCGGAGTCCACGTCGAACGCCAGCCCGAGGGTGCCGACCCGGAACTCCTCGTCGACGGGATTGTCCAGCGGGTCGTTGTCGCCGATGGCCGCGGGCACCTCCGGCAGCTCGACGCCGAAGCGGCGCTGCGCCTCGGAGAGCAGTTCCTCCAGCTTCTCGGCGAGCAGGGAGACCTGCACCTTCTCCAGCGCGACGCTGACCAGCCGGCCGCCACCGCGGGCCTGGAGGAAGAACGTGCGCTCCCCGGGCGGCCCGACGGTCCCGGCGACGAACCGCTCCGGCGGCTCGAAGGCGTGCACCTGGTGGGTCATACCCACGACCCTATCCGGAGCGTGGAACGGTCGCGCAAGGCACCGACGCCGAATCAGCCGAGGGCGAAACGGCGCGACCCGCGACCGGCGGCGGACGGCCCCCGGCGGGCCGGCTCAGCCGGTGGCCCCCGCGCCCCCGCCGACGGCCGCGTCGGAGTCGGCCGGCCGGGTCGCCCGACGCCGCCGCTTCGCCGGTGGCGGCACCAGGGAGACCAGGTCACCGCCGGTGTCGTTGAGCCGGACCAGGAACGGCCGCAGCGGGGTGTAGCGGATCGCGGTGACCGAGGCCGGGTCGGCGACGAGGCGCTGGAACAGGTCGAGGTGCAGGCCGAGGGCGTCGGCCACGATGGCCTTGATCACATCGCCGTGGCTGCACGCCAGCCAGACCGCCTCCGGTCCGTGGTCGGCGGTGATCCGGGCGTCCCAGGCGCGTACCGCGGCGACCGCACGGGCCGACATCTGCGCCATCGACTCCCCGTCGGGGAAGACCGCGGCGCTGGGGTGCTGCTGCACCACCGGCCAGAGCTTCTCCTTGGCCAGCTTCTTCAGCGGCTGCCCCTCCCAGGCGCCGTAGCCGCACTCGATCAGCCCGTCCTCGACCACCGGGGTGGCCTGCGGAAGGGCCAGCTCCAGGGTCTGCCGGCAGCGGATCAGCGGGCTGGTCACCACCGCCGCCAGCGGCAGGCCGCGCAACCGCTGGCCGACCGCGCCCGCCTGGGCCCGCCCGGTGTCGTCCAGCTCGACCGGCTGCCGGCCGGCCAGCCCGCCGTCGGCGTTCGCGGTCGTCCGGCCGTGTCGCAGAAGCAGAAGGGTCGCCACGCCCCCACCATAGGGGCAGCCGGACCGCAACCGGCCCCCGACACCGGCGGTGGTGTCGGGGGCCGCGGGTCGACGCCGGTCAGGTGGCGCTGATCGTGCCGGTGAGCAGCAGCGCCAGCACCAGGGTGCCGAGCGCCACCCGGTAGAGCACGAAGACGTACAGGGTGTGGTGTGCCACGTAGCGCAGCAGCCAGGCGATGGCCGCGTAGCCGATGCCGAACGCGATGATCGTGGCGACCACCATCTGCGCCACCGAGGGCACCGAGGTGCCCGGGGCGGCCGGTTCGAAGACGTCCCCGACGCTGAAGATGCCGGACATCACCACCGCCGGGATGGCCAGCAGGAACGAGTACCGGGCGGCGGCCTCCCGGGTCAGGTTGAGCAGCAGGCCGGCGGTGAGCGTGCCGCCGGAGCGGGACACCCCGGGGACCAGCGCCATCGCCTGGGCGAAGCCCATCACGATGCCGTCGCGCATCCGGAAGTTCACCAGGGTGCGGGTCTGCCGCCCCCAGTACTCGGCGAAGGCCAGCACGAAGGCGAACACGATGAGCGTGGTGGAGACCACCCACAGGTTGCGTCCGGCGGTGCGGATCTGGTCCTTGAACAGGAAACCGAACAGCCCGATCGGGATCGAGCCGACGATCACGTACCAGCCCATCCGGTAGTCGAGGCTGGAGCGCACCGAGCGGTCCCGCAGCCCCACCAGCCAGGTACGGGTGATCCGCCAGATGTCCTTGGCGAAGTAGATGAGCACGGCCGCCTCGGTGCCCAGCTGGGTGACCGCGGTGAAGGACGCGCCCGCGTCCCGGTCGAAGAAGATCGCCGAGGTGATCCGCAGATGCCCCGACGAACTCACCGGAAGGAACTCGGTGAGCCCCTGGACGATGCCCAGGACGATGGCCTCGACCCAGGTCACTCGCCGACTCCCGAGAGGTCGAGGGCCTCGGCGACGGTCCGCAGCGTCTGCACGCCGCTGTCCCGGTCGGCCACGAACAGGGTGACCGACAGGGTGGTCACCCCGGCGGCCGCGTACTCCCGCATCCGCTCGGCGATGCGTTCCTTGGGGCCGAGCAGCGAGGTCCGGTCGATGAACTCCATCGGCACCGCCGCCGCCGCGTCCCGCTGCTGCCGGGCCAGGTAGAGGTCCTGCACCTGGCGGGCGGCGTCGCCGTAGCCCATCCGGGTGGCGAGCTGGTTGTAGAAGTTCTGCTGCCGGCTGCCCATGCCGCCGACGTAGAGGGCGGCGTACCAGCGGACCAGTTCGGCGCAGGTGGCGATGTCGTCGCCGACCACGACCGGCACCGAGGGGACGACGTCGAAGCCGGCCAGCTCCTTGCCGGCCTTCGCCCGGCCGGCGCTGACCGAGGCGAGCTGCTCCTCGGCGAACTCGGGGGCGTAGAAGACGGCCAGCCAGCCGTCGGCGATCTCGCCGGCCAGTTCCAGGTTCTTCGGGCCGACGGCGGCCAGGTAGATCGGGATGTGGTCGCGCGGCGGGTGGAAGCCCAGCCGCAGCGCCTTGCCGGGGCCGTCGGGCAGCGGCAGGGTGTAGTGCTCGCCGGCGTAGGCGACCTCCTTGCGGGCCACCGCCAGCTTCACGATGTCGACGTACTCGCGGGTGCGGGCGAGCGGCTTGCCGAACCGGACGCCGTGCCAGCCCTCGGAGACCTGCGGGCCGGAGACGCCCAGGCCGAGGCGGAACCGGCCGCCGGAGAGGGTGTCGATGGTGGCCGCGGTCATCGCGGTCATCGCCGGGGTACGGGCGGGGATCTGCATCACCGCGCTGCCCACGTCGATCCGTTCGGTCTGCCCGGCCATCCAGGCGAGCATGCTCGGGGAGTCCGAGCCGTACGCCTCCGCCGCCCACACCACCGAGTAACCCAGGCGGTCCGCTTCCTGGGCAAGCGCCAGGTGGTCCGCCGGCGTACTCCACGCTGTCTGATATCCGAGGCTGAGCCCGAGTCGCACTGATCCTCCCCATCCCGCACCACAGGTCGCATCAGGTTACGCAATGCCCCGGGGCCCGCCGCCCACCGGCTCGCCACCGCCCGGCCGGGCATCCGGGACGCCGGGCGGGGCGGGCGGCCGGGAGGGGCGGGGCGGGTGGACAGCCAGCGACCGGACCGGCGCATCCGGTGCACAACGTGGCGTCGCGGGCGGCGGTGACGGTCGGATCGGCGACGCGACAGGCAGAGATGCCGGGAGCGAGGATATCGGTTGCGCCGCGTTCGAAATAAGGTTCACCCATGCAACAGCGACCGCTCGGCCGAAGCGGGCTGGCGGTTTCCCGGCTCGCGCTCGGCACCATGACCTGGGGCCGGGACACCGACGCCGACGACGCGGCGGCCCAGCTGAAGAGTTTCCTGGACGCGGGCGGCAACCTGGTCGACACCGCCGACGTGTTCGCCGACGGCGACGCCGAGTCGGTGCTCGGGTCGCTGCTGGGCACCCTGGTCCCCCGCGAGGACGTGCTGATCGCCACGAAGGCGGGGCTGCGGCCGGGCAGCGGCCGGCGGCGGGACGGCTCGCGCGGGCACCTGCTGCGTACGCTGGACGCCTCGCTGCGCCGGCTCGGCACCGACCACGTCGACCTGTGGCAGGTGCACGGCTACGACCCGGACACCCCGCTGGAGGAGACGCTGGCCGCGCTGGACCACGCGGTCGCCTCGGGCCGGGTCCGCTACGTCGGGGTGTCGAACTTCTCCGGCTGGCAGACCGCCCGTGCCGCCGCCTGGCAGGCGGCCTGGCCGGGGCGGGCGCCGGTGGTCGCCACCCAGATGGAGTACTCGCTGCTGGAGCGGGGGGTGGAGCGGGAGGTGCTGCCGGCCTGCGCCGCGTTGGGCCTGGGCGTGCTGCCCTGGTCGCCGCTGGGGCGGGGGGTGCTGACCGGCAAGTACCGCAACGGCCGCCCGGCGGACTCGCGGGCGGCCTCGGCCCACTTCGAGGCGTTCGTCGCCACCTACCTGGAGCCGCGCTGCTCCAGCATCGTCGAGGCGGTGAGCATCGCCGCCGGTGGGCTGGGCGTGTCGCCGCTGGAGGTGGCGCTGGCCTGGATCAGGGACCGGCCGGGGGTGACCGCGCCGGTCCTGGGTGCCCGCACGGTGGGGCAGCTGCTCGGCGCGTTGCAGGTGGAACGGATGACCCTGCCGGAGGAGATCACCACGGCGCTGGACGACGTGTCCGCCGTGCCGGTCGGCTACCCGGAGCGCGAGGGCTGACCCCTGCGCCGGCGCACAAGGTGGCGGACCGGACCAAAAGCACACCGGTACGTGTCAATTCCACCGAGCACGTGCCAACTCCACCGATCGTCCTTTACCAACTGCCACTCTGCCATATTTCATTAAGGCCGCTTGCGATGTTCCGTCCGAATAGGCGGCTTCGGGACCCCCTGGCGCTGTTGGCCCGGGTTTCGGCGTCCACTTTTCGGTGGGCCTGTCCGGAAAGCGATTCGGCCCGGCGGAAACTGCCCGATCCGGCCGCCGTAAACATTGTGGCGAACCAATGACGGTGCTCTAATGATTGCGGCGTGAGCGACCCCCGCCGCGTCGTTTCTCCCATTTCGTTGGAGGACCCGTGGACCGTAAGACCGACGTCAAGCGCAAGCCCGCCAAGGTCGTCGTGCGCAAGCTCGAGCGGCTCGAGACCACCGTCGCCATCATCAGCGAGCCGGGCTGCCGCAACGACGTCTGCGGCTGACCCACCCCGTTTCGGCCGGGGCGCGGCACGCCGCGCCCCGGCCGGCCACCGTCCAGGAGGTCTTCGCCCGATGCAGCGGCCCCGGATCAAGGGCATCCACAAGCCGGTACGGCTCCACCCGACCCTGATCAACATCGGTGGTCGGCAGCTGGGGGTCGGCGCGGAGATCGACGACGAGGACGGCAGCCTCTGGGAGCTGCTCGGCCTGATGGACGGCACCCGTACCCGGGCGGAGATCGTCGCCGCGCTGCTCGCCGCGCGCCCGGAGATGGCCGCCGAGGACGCCACCGACGCGATGCAGACGATCATCGACGCCGGGTACGTCGAGGACGCCGCCGCCCCGCCCCCGCCCGAGCTGAGCCCCGCCGAGGTCGACCGGTACGACCGGGCGTTCACCTACCACGCGTGGGTGGACCTGACCCCGCGCACCTCCCGCTACGAGGTGCAGGCCCGGCTCAAGGCGGGCCGGGTGGTGGTGCTGGGGCTCGGCGGCTCCGGTTCGGCGGTGGCCGCCTCCCTGGTGGCCGCCGGGGTCGGCGCGGTGCACTGCGTCGACTTCGACGTGGTCGAGGCGGGCAACCTGACCCGGCAACTGCTCTACACCGAGGACGACATCGGCGCCGCCAAGGTGGACACCGCGGTGGCCCGGCTGCGCCGGATGAACTCCCACGTCACGGTGACCGGCGAGGAGGCCCGGGTCGACTCGACGGCGGACGTGGCGGCGTTGATGCGCGACCGCGACCTGCTGGTGCTCTGCGCCGACCAGCCCCGGCACGCCATCCGGGAGTGGACCAACCGGGCCGCCCTGGCCACCGGCACGCCCTGGATGCTCGCCCAGTACGCCGGCCCGATGGCGGTGATCGGCCTCTTCGTGCCCGGTCAGACCTGCTGCGAGGCGTGCCTGCCGAGCGTCACCGACCGGCTGCGCGAGGAGCACGGCACCGAGCCGGAGGAGTTGTTCCCGTTCACCGGGCACGCGGTGATCGCCCCCACCGCCAACCTCACCGGGCACCTGGCCGCCCTCGACGTCGTCTACCACCTCGCCGGCATCCCGACGACCACCCGGGGCCGGATGTTCCACCTGAGCCTGACCGACCTGACCTACCACTACGTGGTCAATCCCCGGCCCGGCACGAAGTGCGACACCTGCGGCTGGTTCCAGGAGGAACGGTGACCGTGCTCGGGTTGGACAGCCGCCCTCCGGTGGCCCACCTGGTGGTCCGCCAGGAGGAGGACGACGAGTACGTCGTCGGCGACCTGGCCAGCGGGAACTTCGTGGTGGTGCCCGAGGTGGGGGCACGGCTGGTCGCGCTGTTCGCGGCCGGCCGGACCGTCGCCGAGGCCGCCGACGAGGTGGAACGCGAGACCGGTGAACCGGTCGACGCGCTGGACTTCGTGGAGGTGCTCGTCGAGGCGGGCGTCATCCGGCCGCCGTCCGACGACGGGCCGCCGCCGACGCAGGCCCGCCCCTGGTCGGTGTCCCGCATCCCGGCCCGGCTGGTCCGGCCGCTGTTCGGCCGGGTCGCCTGGACGGTCTACGTCGGCGCGCTGGTCGCCACGCTGGCGATGTTCGTCGCCGAACCGTCCCTGCTGCCGACCTACGAGGACACCTTCATCTTCCCGGACGTGGTGCTCAGCCTGCTGATCACCAACGTCACGGTGGCCCTGCTCACGGTGGTGCACGAGGCGTGGCACGCGTTCGCCGGGGCGGCCGTCGGCGTCCGGTCGCAACTGCGGTTGGAACGCCGGGGGATCTTCCCGGTGCTGGAGACCGACCTGACCGGGCTGTGGGCGCTGCCGCCGGAACGCCGCTACGGCCCCTTCCTGGCCGGCATGGCCATCGACGGCATCCTGCTGTTCGCCGCCGTCGCGCCGCGTTTCGCCTGGTCGCGGGGCTGGCTGGAGCTGCCGCCGGGAATGGTGCGGTTCCTGGCCATGGTGGTGTTCAGCCAGGCCGTCAAGCTGGCCTTCCAGACGCTTGCCTACCTGCGCACCGACATGTACCTGGTGATGGCCACGGCGACCGGCTGCCGCAACCTGCACGAGGTGACCCGGCTCAGCCTCAAGAAATGGATTCGCCGGCTGACCCCGGCTGAACGCACCGTGCTGCGCGACGCGCACGCCCGGGATCTGCGGGTGTCCCGCTGGTACCGATTGTTGTATGTCGCCGGAGTCATCTGGATGGTCTGGTTCGCCATCCATTTTCTGCTACCGGGGGCGAAAGTGACACTCGGGTGGGCCGCCGGGGTGCTGATCGGAGCGCCGTTCGGCAGCGCCTACTGGTGGGAGGGAATTGCATTGGCCGCATTTGCCTCGCTGAACGTGCTGCTTCCGCTCGGGGTGGTCGTCCGTAATCGTTACCGCGCCGGAAAGTTGGCCACGTGAACCGCAGATGGCTCGGCCCGGTGGTCAGTGTCGTGGTCACCGTGCTCAGCGTGGCGACCATGTCCAGCCTCGGGGTGGGGGTGCTGGTCGGGCTGGTCGACGGGGACACCGCGCTGCCCTGCGACCGGCTGCCCGGCACGGCGCAGCCGTTCGAGGGCAACCGGCACATCGCGTACGAGGGGGCGCCCCACGAGCCGTACCGGACGTTGCCGCCCACGTCGGGGCCGCACTCGCCCCGGGTCGTCGTGCCCGGCGTCTACCGCGACGCGGTGCCGGAGGAACTCCAGGTGCACGCCCTGGAACACGGGCACGTGCTGGTGCAGTACGCCCCGGACGTCCCGCCCGGCGACGTCGAGAAACTGGAGCGGCTCGGCCGCCGCCATCCCCGGGACGTGGTGGTGGCCCCCTACCCGGCGCTGGGCCACGGCATCGGGTTGACCGCCTGGCAGCGGCTGGAGCGGCTGGACGCCCTCGACGAACGGGCGGTCGAGGAGTTCATCGAACGGCTCGCCGGCCGCTACGACCACTCCTGGCAGCACGGGGCGACCGACTGTGCGGCGGTCTGACCGGCGACACCGGGTGGCGCGACGCACCGGTCAAAGGGTGGCGCGGGGCCGCCGGGCTGGGCAGCATAGGTGCCATGGACTACGAATACGCGCCGCTGCGGTTGCCGCCGAATGTCGACCGGTTGACCGCCGCGGCGCAGCTGGCGATCCAGGCGGAGTTCTCCGGGTGGGAGCTGGCCCGGGTGCAGTTGTTCCGGGACGGCACCCGCAAGGTGGTGCTGCGCCGCCGTCGGGTCAACCAACCCCAACCGGGCCTGTCCTACTGACCCCGGCGGGCCGGCGGCACCGGGGCCGCCGGCCGGCCCGCGCCGGGCGACCCCGGTGCCGCCGCCTAGTGCTGGTGCCCGGCGTGATCGTGGTCGTCCTCGTCGAGGAACGGGTGCTCGTCGAGCCGGCCCACCAGCCGGTCGTCGGCGGCCGGCGTGAACGGGCCCACCGGGTCGTCGTCGTCGAACGACTCCAGGTCGACCGGGGTGCCGACCTCGCTGACCATCACCACGCCGTCCAGCGGCTCCAGCTCCGGCACGTCCAGGGCGCTGAGCGAACCGTCGCCGCTCTGCAACAGCTCCAGCACCGCCTCACCGACCCCCTCGACCGGCGCCGGCTCGTCGTCCTCGGGGGTGCCCTCGCGGCGGGCCACCTCGGCGACCCGCAGCAGCGCCGAGACACTGGGCACCCGGTAGTCGCGGCGCTGGCGCACCGAGATGACCTGCGGGTGCGGGTCGGTGGCCTCGGCGTCCCCGGCCGCCCCGCCGAACCGCTCGTCGGCCTCGTCCGGGTCGATCGACTCGACGTCCCAGGGCGTGACCTCGCCGAACGCGTCGAGCAGCTGCTCGTCGTAGGCGAAGGAGGCGTTGTTCAACGCCACGTACGCCTGCCACACGTCGTCGTCGTCGATCCGACCCTGCGCGGCCCGCACGGCCGTCAGGTGGGCGCGGGCCGCGTCGATCACGCGTTCCAGGGCGGCGTCCAGCTCACCGTGCTGGTCGGTCATGAGGCTGTCCCTTCGAGACATGGGGGGAGGTGCGGCACCGGGTCCGGTCAGCAGTTGCGGAGGAACCGGTCGAGCACCCGCACGCCGAACTGTAGTCCGTCCACCGGTACCCGCTCGTCGATGCCGTGGAACAACGCCGAGAAGTTGAGGTCGGCCGGCAGCCGCAGCGGGGCGAAACCGAAGCACCGCATGCCGAGCTGCGCGAACGCCTTGGCGTCGGTGCCGCCGGAGAGCATGTACGGCACCGGCCGGGCCCCCGGGTCCTCGGCCCGCAACGCCGCCGACATCGCGTCGACCAGATCGCCGTCGAAGGTCGTCTCCAGGGCGGGCTGACGCTGGATGTACTCGATCTCGATGTCCGGGCCGACCAGCTCGCGCAGCTGCCGTTCCAGCAGCTCCGACTGGCCGGGCAGGCTGCGGCAGTCGATGGTGGCGGTGGCCCGGCCGGGGATGACGTTGTCCTTGTAGCCGGCGGCCAGCCGGGTCGGGTTGGCGGTGCTGCGGACGGTCGCGCCGATGATGTTGGCGATCGGGCCGAGCTTGGCGATGGCGGTCTCCGGGTCGTCCGGGTCCAGCTCGACGCCGAGCACGTCGGACAGCTCGGTCAGGAACGCCCGGACGGTCGGGGTGACGGTGAGCGGGAACCGGTGCCGCCCGATCCGGGCCACCGCCTCGGCCAGCGCGGTGACCGCGTTGTCGTCGTGGACGAACGAGCCGTGCCCGGGGCGGCCCTTGGCGTGCAGCCGCATCCAGTCCAGCCCCTTCTCGGCCGTCTCGATCAGGTAGAGCCGCTGGGCGTCGCTGATCGAGTAGGAGAAGCCGCCGACCTCGCCGACCGCCTCGGTGCAGCCGTCGAAGAGGCCCCGGTGCTGCTGGACGAGGAAGTGCGCGCCGTAGTCGCTGCCCGCCTCCTCGTCGGCGGTGTAGGCCAGCACGATGTCGCGGGGCGGGCGGACGCCGGTGTGCTGCCAGTGCCGTACCACCGCCAGCACCATCGCGTCGAAGTCCTTCATGTCGATCGCGCCCCGGCCCCACAGGTAGCCGTCGCGGACCTCCCCGGAGAACGGGTGCACCGACCACTCGTCGGCGTCGGCCGGCACCACGTCCAGGTGGCCGTGCACGAGCAGGGCGTCGCGGCCGGGGTCCGTGCCGGGGATGCGGGCGATCAGGTTGGCCCGGCCCGGCGCGGACTCGTGGATCTCGGCGGCCACGCCGACCTCGGCGAGCTTCTCCGCCACGTACTCGGCGGCCCGGCGCTCGCCCGCGCTGGTGTCGTTGTCGCCGGTGTTGGTGGTGTCGATGCGCAGCAGGTCACGGCAGAGGTCGACGACCTCGACGGTGGGGTCGGGCACGGCGGAGGCGGCATCGCTCGTCATCGCCTCTTTCTACCAGTCGCCGGTCCGGCCGCGAACGGCCCGGCCACCCGGGGACCGCCCGCCGCCGGGGGTGCCGGCCGGCGGGGCCGGTAGCGGCGTGGGTGCCGCCCCGGTTTGCCGATCACCGGGTGCGGGTACCGGCGCTGGCGTCCCCGTTCCGCCC
The DNA here is from genome assembly GCF_015354745.1 of Micromonospora sp. S-DT3-3-22. Taxonomy (NCBI): domain Bacteria; kingdom Bacillati; phylum Actinomycetota; class Actinomycetes; order Micromonosporales; family Micromonosporaceae; genus Micromonospora; species Micromonospora sp. S-DT3-3-22. The sequence continues at coordinate 7,069 of NZ_JACGMO010000038.1, read as the reverse complement.
GCCGCACCGGCCGGCGACCCGCGCCGGCCCCGCCGAGGAGGACGTCATGTCCGCCGTTCCCCTGCCACCGCTGCCGCCGTCCGCCGACGACGCCTACCGCCCCGGTGGGCGGAGCATGGCCGACCTCGCCGACACCGAGCACCGGCAGCTGCTCGCCCTGGTCGACGAGGTCACCGACGCCACGGTGTCCCCCGCCCGGCGGCGGGAGGTGCTCCAGGTGCTCACCGCCATGGTGTCGCGGCACCTGTCGGCCGAGGAGCAGTACCTGCTGCCCACGGTCCGCGCGGCGCTGCCCGACGCCACCGCCCGGGTGGAGCGGGAGATCGCGGCGGACGCGGCGCTGCTGACCGCGCTGAAGGCCCTCGCCGGGCCGGACGACCCGACGCTGTCCGACGTCGCCGCCCGGGTCCGACGGCACGTCGCCGCCGTGGCCGAGCTGGTCACCCCGCTGCGCGAGGTGGCCTCCGACGCGGAGCTGATCCGGCTGGGCAACCGGTGGGAGATCGCCGAGGAGGCGGCACCGACCCGGCCGCATCCGGGCACCCCGGCCACCCCGCCGTGGAACCGGATCGTCGAACCGGCCGTCGGGGTGGTGGACAAGCTGCGCGACGCGGTGACCGGCCGGCGCACCCAACTGGCCGACCTGAACCGCCGTCCGCGAGAGTGATCGACCGGCCCCGATCCGTCAGGTTCACCGGCCCGGTTCGGTCCGGGGCCTTCCGTCTATCGACGTGTGGCCATACCGTCACCATATGAATCTGGAGCTGCGTCACCTCCGGGTGGTCTGCGCTATCGCCGAGACGGGCAGCGTGACGAAGGCCGCGTCCACCCTCGGCCTGGCCCAGCCGGCCCTGACCGCCCAGCTTCAGCGCATCGAGCGGGCGCTGGGCGGTCCGCTGTTCGAACGCGACCGGCGGGGCGCCCGGCCGACCGCCCTGGGCGAGCTGGTGCTGTCCCGGGCCCGGGTGCTGCTGCCGGCGATGAAGGGCCTGCAGGACGAGGCGGCCCGGCTGGCGGGGGCCGACGACGCCCTCGGCCGGTACCGGTTCGGCGGGGTGAACAGCCCGATCCTGGGCCGGCTGGTGCACCGGCTCGCCGCCGAGCAGCCGCACGCGCAGATCACCACGTACGCGTCCTGGTCGGCCGACGAGTTGGCCGCCCTGGTCGCCGGTGGCCGGCTCGACTTCGCGCTGACCGGCGTCTGCGGCGACGCCACCCCACCGGCGGAGTTCGGGCTGGCCTGGCGGGAGGTGGCGGTCGATCCGGTGCTGGTGCTGCTGCCGTCCGCCCACCCGTTGGCCGACCGCGACGAGGTCGGCCTGGCCGACCTGCGCCACGAGCAGTGGGTGGCCGCGCCGGGCGACGGCTGCTTCGGCGACTGCTTCGCCGCCGCCTGCGCCCGCGCCGGCTTCACCCCCCGCAAGGTGTACGAGACCGACGTGCGCGGCTGCATGGACCTGGTCGACGCCGGGGAGGCGGTGGCGTTGTGCCAGGCCACCTTCCGCCCGGTCGCCGGCCTGGTGACCCGGCGGCTGGCCGGCACCCCGCTGCGCTGGCGGCTGCTGCTCGGCTGGCACCCGGAGTCCCCGGCGGCCCGGGTCGCCGAGGCGGTGCTGGACGACGCGGTCGCCGCGTACACCGACTCGCTGGCCGCGCACCCGGACTACCTGGCCTGGCTGCTGCGGCATCCCGAGTTCGGGGCCCGGGACACCGGCACGGTCCGCCCGGCCTCGCGGGTGCGAACGGCGTGACGGCGGGTATCAGCCCTGCATGACCGATCTCTATCCGGCCGCCGACCAGCGGGAGCTGCTGCGTCGGGCGGCCAGCGCGCACACCGCCGCCACCCGCGACGTCGAGACGTTCCTGCGCCGGCTGCCCGAGGTGCCCGACCCGGCCGACATCACCGAGTACGCGACGCTGCTCACCCGGGAGGAGCAGACCCGCACCGAGCGGCAGGACGCCGCCGACGCCGCCGGCCTGCGACTGCCCAGCCTGGAATCCGAGTAGCCCGCCCGACGGACGCGGCACCCGGGACGGCGTCCCGGGTGCCCGCGCACGGGTCGGGTCAGCGTTCGACGAGGACGTCGTGGCCCAGATCGAGCAGGGCGTGCCGCCACTCGTCGTCGGCGTTGCCGTCGCCGGGTCTCTCGTCCACCAGCGACCGGATGCGGTCGATCGCCGTCCGCATCACCGCGACGTCGGCCGGGGTGAGGTCGACCTTGCGCTTGCGCAGCACCGCCAGGATCTGCCGGCCGGGCTCGGGCAGGTCGAGGTCCGGGTCGGGGCCGAACGCCTCCTCGCCCGACCCCCGGGTCAGCAGCCACTGCCGCAGCTGCTCGGAGGGGACGTTCACCTCGGCGTGGAAGTCCTCCCAGATCAGCTCGACCTCGGGGTCGAGTCGCTGCTCGCGTGCCATCACGCCTCCTCTTCCGGTGGCCCGGGTGGTGCCGGGTCCCCGTCGTCGGTCCACTGCCCCGGGCCCTCCGGCGGCACCTGGACCCGGGCCGGGTTCGCCGTCGGGGGCGCGAGGATGGGTGCGGTCCGCTCGGCGTACTCCTGCGGCTGCTCGGGTTCGGTCATCGCGGCCCTCCGGTCATCGCGGATGCGAGGTGCTGGCGGGGGTGTGGTCGCGGTCGCCGGCGGACACGTCGAAGGCGAGCGCGCCGTCACGCGCGTCGACGGTGACCCGCTGGCCCGGCGAGAGCTGGTTCTCCAGCAGCATCCGGGACAGCCGGTTGTCCACCTCCCGCTGGATCACCCGGCGCAGCGGGCGGGCCCCGAACTCCGGCTGGTAGCCGTGCTCGGCCAGCCAGTCGGTGCCGGCCGGGGTGACGTCGACCTGGATGTCCTGGGCGTGCAGCCGGCGTCGGGTCTCCTCCAGCAGCAGCCCGGTGATCTGGCGCAGCTGCTCGGCCTCCAACCGCTGGAAGATGATCGTCTCGTCGATCCGGTTGAGGAACTCCGGGCGGAAGTTCTCCTGGAGCCGGCGCATCAGCCGCTCCCGCAGCTCGTCGGCCTCCTGCTGGTCGCCCTGCGCGCCGACGCCGAACCCGACCGTACGCTGGCTGCCGGTGATCAGCTCCGAGCCCAGGTTGCTCGTCATGATCAGAACCGTGTTCTTGAAGTTGACCGTACGGCCCTGGCTGTCGGTGAGCCGGCCGTCGTCGAGCACCTGCAGCAGGACGTTGAACACGTCCGGGTGGGCCTTCTCGATCTCGTCGAGCAGCACCACCGCGTACGGGCGGCGGCGGACCGCCTCGGTGAGCTGGCCGGCCTCCTCGTAGCCGACGTAGCCGGGCGGCGCGCCGACCAGCCGGGCCACCGTGTGCCGTTCCTGGAACTCGCTCATGTCCACCCGGACCATCCGGTCGGCCTCCCCGAACAGCGCCTCGGCCAGGGCGCGGGCCAGTTCGGTCTTGCCGACGCCGGTCGGGCCGAGGAACAGGAAGCTGCCCATCGGCCGGTTCGGGTCGGCCAGCCCGGTACGGGAGCGGCGGACCGCCTCGGCGATGGCGCTGACCGCGTCGTCCTGGCCGATCACCTTCTGGTGCAGCTGCCCCTCCAGGCGCAGCAGCCGGTCCCGTTCCTCCTCGGTGAGCTGGCTGATCGGGATGCCGGTGGACCGGGAGACCACCTCGGCGATCTCGGTGGTGCCGACCGAGGGGACCTGGGTGTCCCCGCCGTCGCCCCGGGCCCGGCCGATCTGCGCCTCCAGCTCGGCGAGCCGGTCGCGTAGCGCGGACGCCTTCTCGTACTGTTCGTCGGCGACCGCCTGTTCCTTGTCCCGGCGAACGTCCTCCAGTTGCTGTTCCAGTTCCCGCACGTCCGAGGCGGGGGTGCGGGTGCGCAGCCGGACCCGCGCACCGGCCTGGTCGATCAGGTCGATCGCCTTGTCCGGCAGGAACCGGTCGGTGACGTACCGGTCGGACAGTTCGGCGGCGGCGACCAGCGCCTCGTCGGTGAACCGGACCTGGTGGTGGGCCTCGTAGCGGTCCCGCAGGCCGCGCAGGATCGCCACGGTGTCCTCGACGCCGGGCTCGGGCACCAGCACCGGCTGGAACCGGCGGGCCAGGGCGGCGTCCTTCTCGATGCTGCGCCGGTACTCGTCCAGCGTGGTCGCCCCGATCACCCGCAACTCACCCCGGGCCAGGGCCGGTTTGAGCATGTTGGACGCGTCCATGCCACCCTCGCTGCCGGCGCCGCCCGCGCCGACCAGGGTGTGGATCTCGTCCAGGAAGATGATCAGCTCGTCCCGGTGGGCCCGGATCTCGTCGATCACCTTCTTCAGCCGCTCCTCGAAGTCGCCCCGGTAGCGGGTGCCGGCGACCAGGCCGGCCAGGTCGAGTTGGATGACCCGCTTGCCGAGCAGCGTCTGCGGCACGTCGCCGTCGCAGATCCGCTCGGCCAGGCCCTCCACGATGGCGGTCTTGCCGACGCCGGCCTCGCCGATGAGCACCGGGTTGTTCTTGGTCCGCCGGGACAGGATCTCGACCGCCTGCTCGATCTCGTCGGCGCGCCCGATCACCGGGTCGATCTGGTCGTTGCGGGCCAGGTCGGTGAGGTCCTGGCCGTACTGGTCGAGGGTGGGCGTGCCCCGGTCCGGTTTCGGGCCGGCCATCGGCCCGCGTTCGGCCCCGGCCGCCTGCAACGACTCGGGCTGGATGCGGCCGGCGGCGAGCATCCGACCGGCGGGCGACTCGGGGTTGAGCGGCAGCGCCATCAGGATGTGCTCGGGTCCGATGTAGTTCGCCCCCATCGCCCGGGAGAGCTGGTGGGCGTCGAGCAACGCCCGTTTCGCCGCCGGGGTGAGGGAGAGGTTCGGGGGCACCTCGCCGCGCGGGGCGCCGTCGGCGCGGCCACCGAGCGCGTTGACCAGGGTGTCCGGGTCGGCGCCGGCACGGCGTACCAGGTCGCGCAGCGGTTCGCGCTGCAACGCCGCCCAGAGCAGGTGGTCGGTGTCCAGGTCGGTGCTGTGCTTCTGGGCGGCCCGCCGGGCGGCGTCGGCCAGCATCTCCCGGGCGTCGGCGGTCATCAGCCGGGTGATGTCGACCCGATGGGCCGGCCGGCGTCCGCCCTCACCCCGGCCGAAGTACCGGGCCAGGAACTCGTCCCACGGGTCGGAGCCGAAGTCACCGGGTCCCATCATGTCTGTCCCCTCCGCTCCTCGGGCGCGGCCGGGCCGCCGAGGGCGGCACGCAGGCGCGACACGATCGCCGGTGGCTACCCGACGGTCGCCCCGACAAACGCCGACAGGTGGCAGGGTGGGGGGCATGGACACCCATCCGCTGCTGATCGTCGACGGTGCGAACGTGGTCGGTTCCCGGCCGGACGGCTGGTGGCACGACCGGGCCGGTGCGGCGGCCCGGCTGCGCGACCGGCTGGTCCCGGTGGCCGACACCGGCGTACCCCCGGAGCTGCCGGCGCCCGTCGAGGTGGTGCTGGTGGTGGAGGGCGCGGCCCGCGACGTGCCGGGCGTGGCCGGGGTACGCACCGTCGCGGCCCCCGGTTCCGGCGACGACACCATCGTCGACCTGGTCCGGGCGGCGGCGGACCGGCGGCGGCTGGTGGTCACCGCCGACCGGGAGCTGCGCGGCCGGGTGGGCGAGCTGGGCGCCGAGGTGTACGGCCCGCGCTGGTTGCCCTCCTGACCCCCGTCCGGGGCGCGGGCGGGTGGTGCGGCACCCCGCCGGGGCGGTCCCGTCGACGGGATTCGGTGTCCCGCTACCGGGACGGGGTCGGCGGCTTCGCGCACGTCAGGGCGGTAACCGGACAGCGGGACGGCAACACCGCCAGGGCGGATGTTCTCTCCCCGTCGGGTATACGTTGTAATGGAGATCTCCCCACCCCCAGGAGGTCACCCGTGGCGAGCGTCGCCGAGCTGAAGGCCGCGATCGACATCGCCCTCCAACAGATCGGTGACGGGCAGAGCGCCGTCCAGGCCGCCGGGGAGAAGCTCGCCGAGGCGCAGCAGACCCTCGCCGGGGCGCTGGAGGGCAGCGGGCACGAGACCGTCGAGGCCGCCCAGGCCTCCCTCACCCAGGCCGGCCAGGAGCTGGAGGAATGTCTCGCCGCGACGCTCGTCGCGGTGGAACAGGCGCAGCTCTACGTGTCGTCGCTGTAGCGGGGCGTCGTGTCGATCGTCGAGGACGTCGGAGCCCAGGTGCGGGCCGCCGCCGAGGAGTTCCCCCTCGCCCAGCTCGCCCTGGCCCTGGAGAAGTTCGGGCAGGCCACCGAGCGGCTGCGCTGGGTACGCCAGGAGTCGGCCAACCCGATGGGGGTGCCGGAACTCGCCGCCGCCACCGAACACGCCGAGTCGGCCGGGCACGCCCTGCGGGTCGCCCAGGAACAGCTCTCCGGCTACCTGGCCGCCATCGGGCTGGCCCCCGACGGCCCGCCCCCGGCCCGCGCCGACGGCCCCGCACCACGCCACGACGGGCCACGGGGCGACACCACCGCACCGCCGGCCGCCCCGGCGCCGGCCGCCGACGAGGACCCCACCGTCAAGCGCTGGTGGGCGGTCCGGGTCGCCGAGCTGACCGGCGGCCGGGAGGGCCCGCCCGAGCAGCCGGACGACCGGGTCGCCGACTCCCGGGAACTGCTGCACCGGGTCGTCGCCGGCATCCGCTCCGGCGACCGGGACCGGCTGCACCGGGAGCTGCGTGCCGCGCACGCCGACGTCGGCCTGGGGCTGGCCGCGATCGCCCCGCCGCTGCTGCGCGACCTCGCCGGGGAACTGCTCGGGCACCCGCCCCGCGCCGACGACCTGCCCCGGCTGCGCCGGGAACTGGACGGCCGGGTCCGCGACCTGCTGCCCGGCCTGCCGCCGCCGGTGCTGCACACCCTGCTCACCCGGGTCTGCCGGATGCCCCCGCCCCGCCGGGGCGAGGACGGGCAGGAACAACCGCACGCCGCCGACCCGGCCGTCACCGCCGGTGTGCTGACCGGCGTGCTGCTGGCCCGGCTCGGCCGTGACCTGCCCCGCGAGGAACGCGACCCGCAGCGGGAGCCGACGCCACGGCGGACACCGGAACCCGACCGGTCGCCGCCGCGCCCACCCGCCGACCGGCAC
>NZ_JACGMO010000037.1:0-55783 GCF_015354745.1 Micromonospora sp. S-DT3-3-22 | reverse complement strand
CCCGGACGTCGCCGAGATCGTCTCGGTGGCCGCCGCAGCGGTCGCCCCCGGGGTGGCCGCCGGCGCGCGGGGCGCGGGATCCGTGCCGGGCACCGCCGGCACGGCGGCGAGAATGCCCAGGCAGTTCACGAAAACCGCGAGGGCCCTGTGGTGTCGTCTCGATGCAGGCATACCAACGAACCTCCGGAGCCGACGTTATGAGCGGGGACCCTCCGGGCGGGTACGAAGCGCCGAACCCCGCCCGCAGCGCCGACCGATGGCCTACGCTGCGCCGACGTCCCGGTGGTCGACGGGTGACGGCGGGCGTGGGGATAGATTGGCCGGGTGCGTATCGCTCGTTTCGCTCATGCCAAGGGAATGTCGTTCGGGGTCGTCGAGGGCGAGCCGGAGGCCGGGCCGCAGGGCCTGACCGTCGCCGAGATCGAGGGCCACCCGTTCGGGCAGATCCAGTTCTCCGGTGCCCGCTGGGCGCTCTCCGACGTGCGGCTGCTGTCGCCGATCCTGCCCAGCAAGGTGGTCTGTGTGGGGCGTAACTACGCCGAGCACGCCGCCGAGCACGGCAACGAGGTCCCGAAGGAGCCGCTGCTCTTCCTCAAGCCGTCCACCTCGGTGATCGGCCCCCGGGACGCCATCCGGCTGCCGATCTTCTCCAAGCAGGTGGAGCACGAGGCCGAACTGGCCGTGGTGATCGGCGCGCCGGGCGCCCGGCGCGCCGACCGGGCCACCGCCGCGAAGGCCGTCTTCGGCTACACCTGCGCCAACGACGTCACCGCGCGGGACCTCCAGCGTTCCGACTCGCAGTGGACCCGGGCCAAGGGCTTCGACTCGTTCTGCCCCATCGGCCCCTGGATCACCACCGGTCTCGACGTCTCCGACCTGGAGGTGCGCTGCGAGGTGGGGCGCAACCCGGACGAGATGGAGGTCCGTCAGCTCGGCCGGACCAAGGACATGGTCTTCGACGTGCCGGCGCTGGTGTCGTACATCTCGCACGTGATGACGCTGCTGCCCGGGGACGTGGTGCTGACCGGCACCCCGGCCGGGGTTAGTCCGCTCACGGACGGGGATACGGTCACCGTACGGATCGAGGGGATCGGCGAGCTCACCAACTCGGTGGTGCCGGTCGCCTGACCCGTACGACACCCCTGTTTCCGCAGCTCAAGTGCGGTTTGGGGGATTGGATTTGGCCTGTTGGCGCGGGGAGGGTAAAGTTCCTTCCCGGCGCCACAAGGGGCCAATGGGGTATGGGGTAATTGGCAGCCCAACTGATTCTGGTTCAGTTAGTCTAGGTTCGAGTCCTGGTACCCCAGCGCAACCGCGGGTTCATCCGAATCCGTGGACGCTGGATTCTGACGGAGGTCGCTCCGTCCCGTCGCTGGGGCGAAGTTGATCTCTGGTAGAGTGCAGCTTCCCCGCCCGACAGGGCAGGGAAGCACGAGCTATGTTCTGGCCCCGTCGTCTAGTGGCCCAGGACGCCGCCCTCTCAAGGCGGTAGCGCCGGTTCGAATCCGGTCGGGGCTACAACGCTGACAGCCCGTCCCACTTCGGTTGGGGCGGGCTTCTCCGCGTCCCGGGGAAGCGGCCCCCTCCCGTGCGTGTGGCCGGGTCCGCGTGGCTGGCCCGCCTCTGTGGCGATGTTGCGCCATCCCGGCCACCCGGACACCCCTACTTCGCCACCCGGGCGCCGGCCCCGTCGGGGTGCCGACCCCCGTCTCGGGGGCCGGATGCCGGTGCCGTTAGACTAATGCCGCACCGCCCCAACGGGGTGGTGAAGCAGGAAAAGTGCCTGGCCCCGTCGTCTAGTGGCCCAGGACGCCGCCCTCTCAAGGCGGTAGCGCCGGTTCGAATCCGGTCGGGGCTACCACACGATCGGCCCGTCTCGCCCCGCGAGGCGGGCCGATCGCCGTTCCCCCTCGTTCCCGGCCATCTCCCCCGCCCCGCCCCACCGGTCTCGCCCGGGTGATCAAGAGGTTTGCGTCACTTGATCAAGAGGTTAGCGTCACTTTGATCTCTGAACACGACGCAAACTTCTTGATCACCGGGGCGGGGTGGGGGTGGGGGCAGAGAGGGGGAGGGGAGGTCAGAGGCCGGAGAGGCGTTGGCCGGCGCGGACGACGGCCATGGCGTGCCGTTCGCCGGGGCGGCGGCCGAGGCGCTCGATCGGGCCGGAGATGCTGATCGAGGCGATCACCCGGCCGGTGCGGTCCCGGATCGGCGCGGAGACGCTCGCCACACCGGCCTCCCGTTCGGCGACGCTCTGCGCCCAGCCCCGGCGGCGTACCTCGGCGAGGGTGCGGCCGGTGAACTTGGACCGGGGCAGCAGCGGCATGACCGCCTCGGGCGGCTCCCAGGCGAGCAGGATCTGCGCGGCGGAACCGGCCGTCATGGGCAGCACCGAGCCGACCGGCACGGTGTCCCGCAGGCCGCTGGCCCGCTCGGCGGCGGCCACGCAGACCCGCTCGTCGGCCCGGCGCAGGTAGAGTTGGGCGCTCTCCCCGGTGGCGTCGCGCAGCGCGGCGAGCAGCGGCTCGGCGGCGGTCAGCAGGACGTCCGGGGCGGCGTTGGCCAGTTCACCGAGCCGGGGCCCGGGACGCCATCGCCCCTGGGTGTCCCGGACCAGCATCCGGTGGATCTCCAGGGCCTGGGCCAGCCGGTGTGCGGTGGCTCGGGGCAGCTTGGTGCGTTCAACGAGTTCGGCCAGGCTGGCGCCGTCGACACAGGCGGCCAGGATGACCACCGCCTTGTCGAGGACGCCGACACCGCTCATACTGTGTCCCACAAGCCGAAATTTACCTCCCAGAATTTAGGATGTCCAGATGGTGGGAGTCACTCAACCGAGGACCCTGGCCGAGAAGGTCTGGGACGCGCACGTCGTACGGACCGCCGCGGGCGAGCCGGACCTGCTCTACATCGACCTGCACCTGCTGCACGAGGTGACCAGCCCGCAGGCGTTCGACGGGCTGCGCCTGGCCGGCCGGCAGGTCCGTCGCCCCGATCTCACGCTCGCGACCGAGGACCACAACACCCCGACCGGGTACGACGATCCCGCGTTCCGGCTGCGCCGGGGCGACCTGCTGACGATCGCGGACCCGACCTCGCGTACCCAGATCGAGACGTTGCGCCGCAACTGTGCCGAGTTCGGCCTGCGGCTGCACCCCCTGGGCGACGAGAACCAGGGCATCGTGCACGTGATCGGCCCCCAGCTGGGCGTCACCCAGCCCGGCATGACGATCGTCTGTGGCGATTCGCACACCGCCACCCACGGCGCGTTCGGGGCGCTGGCCTTCGGCATCGGCACCAGTGAGGTCGAACACGTCCTGGCCACCCAGACCCTGCCGCAGGCCCGCCCGAAGACCATGGCGGTCAACGTCACCGGCCGGCTCGGCCCCGGCGTCACCGCCAAGGACCTGGTCCTCGCGCTGATCGCCCAGGTGGGCACGGGCGGCGGACGCGGCCACATCGTGGAGTACCGGGGCGAGGCCATCCGGGCGCTGTCCATGGAGGGCCGGATGACGGTGGCGAACATGTCCATCGAGTGGGGCGCCAAGGCGGGCCTGATCGCGCCGGACGAGACCACCTTCGCGTACCTCAAGGGCCGGCCGCACGCGCCGGCCGGGGCCGACTGGGACGCGGCGCTGGCCTACTGGCGGACGCTGCCCACCGACGACGGCGCGACCTTCGACGCCGAGGTGACCCTGGACGCCTCCCGGATCACCCCGTTCGTCACCTGGGGCACCAACCCGGGCCAGGGCGCCCCGCTCGGCGCGGCCGTGCCGGACCCGGAGGACTTCACCACCGACGCCGAGCGGACCGCCGCGCGCCGGGCCCTGGAGTACATGGACCTGACCCCGGGCACCCCGCTGCGTGACCTCGCCGTCGACGTGGTGTTCGTCGGTTCCTGCACCAACGGCCGGCTGGAGGACCTGCGGGCCGCCGCCGACGTGCTGCGCGGCCACCGGGTCGCCGACGGGGTACGGATGCTGGTGGTGCCCGGCTCCGCCGCCGTGCGGGAGGCCGCCGAGGCGGAGGGCCTGGACAAGGTCTTCGCCGACGCCGGAGCGGAGTGGCGGTTCGCCGGCTGCTCGATGTGCCTGGGCATGAACCCGGACACGCTGAAGCCGGGCGAGCGTTCGGCCTCGACCTCCAACCGCAACTTCGAGGGCCGGCAGGGCCGGGGCGGGCGTACCCACCTGGTGTCGCCGCCGGTCGCCGCCGCCACCGCCGTGACCGGCCGGCTCGCCGCCCCGGCCGATCTGTAGAAGGGCAGCCGAGAGATGGACAAGTTCACCACCCACACCGGCACCGCCGTGCCGCTGCGCCGTTCCAATGTGGACACCGATCAGATCATCCCGGCCGTGTACCTCAAGCGGGTGACCCGTACCGGCTTCGCCGACGGACTGTTCAACGCCTGGCGGGAGGACCCGGGGTTCGTGCTCAACGACCCCGTCCGGGCCGGGGCGTCGATCCTGGTGGCCGGGCCGGAGTTCGGCACCGGGTCGTCCCGGGAGCACGCCGTCTGGGCGCTGCGCGACTGGGGTTTCCAGGCGGTCATCTCGCCCCGGTTCGGGGACATCTTCCGGGGCAACGCGCTCAAGGAGGGCCTGCTTCCGGTCGAGCTGGAGCTGGCCGTGGTCGAGCAGATCTGGGACTGGGTGGAGGCCGACCCGGCCACCCCGGTCACCGTCGACCTGACCACCCGTGAGGTCCGCCTCGGGGAGTCCACCTGGCCGTTCCCGCTCGACGACCACAGCCGCTGGCGGCTGATGGAGGGCCTCGACGACATTGGACTCACCCTGCGGCACCTCGCCGACATCGAGGCGTACGAGGCGGGCCGGCCGTCGTTCGCGCCCGCCGTGCGCTAGCCGTACGCCCGACCACGGCACGCATTTCATCCGACCACCGCGCGGTTTTCGCCCCCACCGGTTCATCCGGTGGGGGCGAATCCGTTACGACACAAGGGCTTTTTTCCACCGAATGTTTGTGTCCAGGCAGCACAGGGCATACGGTGCGCGCAGAATGGCTCGCGTCGAGTCAGTTGCACAATCGGGAGGAAGTCGTGAACAAGGCCGAGCTCATCGAGGCGCTCGCCGCTCGCCTGGGGGACCGCAAGTCGGCGACGGCGGCGCTCGACGCGGTCCTCGCCGAGGTCCAGGCGGCGGTCACCAAGGGCGACAAAGTGGCGATCACCGGTTTCGGATCGTTCGAAAAGCGTGTCCGGGCGGCGCGAACAGCGCGCAACCCGCGTACCGGTGAGGCGGTGAAGGTCAAGAAGACATCCGTCCCGGCCTTCAAGCCGGGCGCCGGTTTCAAGGAGATGGTGGCCACCGGCAAGGTGCCGAAGACCGCTGCTCCGGCGAAGAAGACCACCACCACGGCGGCCGCCAAGGCCACCGGCACGAAGGCCACCGCCGCCAAGGCGACCGGCACCAAGGCCACCGCCGCGAAGGCGACCGGTGCCAAGGCGACGGCCGCCAAGGCGACGGGGACGAAGGCCACCGGGGCGAAGGCGACCGCCGCCAAGAAGACGACGGCGACCGCGGCCCGCAAGACCACGGCGGGTGCCACCAAGGCCACCGCCGCTACCAAGGCGGCCACCAAGAAGGCCACGCCGGCCAAGAAGACCGCCACGGCGACCAAGGCGACCACCGCCCGCACCCCGGCGGCCAAGAAGGCCACCGCGGCCAAGAGCACGGCCGCCAAGGCGACCACCGCCAAGAAGGCACCGGCCAAGAAGGCGCCGGCCCGTAAGACGGCCGCCAAGCGCTGACACCGGGTACGACCGGGACGGGCGTCCACCAGCACGGTGGACGCCCGTCCGCGTGTTCAGAACCGGTCGGCGGCGAACAGCCGGTCGGCGGTGAAGGCGAGCAGCCAGCCGCCGCCCTTGGCGGTGCCGAAGTCGTCGTCGCGCCCCGCCAGCCGGGCCAACGCGCCCGGGATCACCTTGCCCTGGCTGCACACCCCGACCGGCTGCCCGGCGGCGGCCAGCTCGACCAGCCGGCCGGCGGCGGCCAACGCGCACTCGTCGACCTGCTGGCCCGGCCGCGGCTCGTCGAAGTCGCCGCACACCTCGATCGGCAGGTCCAGCGCGGCGGCCGCCGGACCGAGGGTCTGTACGCACCGGCGGGGCGAGGCCGACAGCAGCCGTACCGGCCGGACCAGGGCGACCAGCGGGGCCAGCGCCCGCGACTGGGCGACCCCCTCGGCGTCCAACGGGCGACCGGTGTCCGGCCCCGACCAGGTGGCCCGCTTGCCGGCGTGCGCGTGCCGTACCAGGGCCACGGTGCCGGTGACCGCCGGCAGGGCGGCGAACGCGGTCAGCACGTGCGCGTCGTGCGGGTAGCTCACCCGTTCGACCGCCGCGTCGACGTCGAGCCAGCACACGTCGTCGACCTCGGTGTCCGGCTGGAACCCGCCGGTGCCCACGGCCCGCATCGACCAGTAGTCGACCGCCTTCGGCCGGCCCTCGCTGCGGTACCGCACGGTGGGCAGGCGGACCTGCGGCACCGCCCGTACGTCGGACTCCTCGGCCACCTCACGGACGGCGGCCAGCAGCGGATGCTCACCCCGTTCCAGCTTGCCCTTGGGCAGCGACCAGTCGCCGTAGCGGGGCCGGTGCACGAGGCAGACCTCGACCCCGCCACCGTCGGCGGGTCGCCACGCCACCCCACCGGCCGCCCGGATACCGACCGGTTCCTCGTCCACCATCTGGTCACCCTACGTCCGTGGAATCCTCCGTACCGGTCGCCCGCCCTGAGCACCGCGGCAGCCCGGGGGATCAGCCGGCGGAACCGCCCACCCGGCGCAACAGCAGTTCCTGCAGGTCGTGCAGCGGCTCCTCCGGGGTGCCGGTCCGCCGGCTCCAGCTGCCGTCGGCGGCCAGCTCGAACGCGTCCACGTCCGGGCTCATCGCGGTGGTCATCACCTGGTCCAGCTCGGCGCGGGCGACCGGGTCGCTGACCTGCACCAGCGCCTCCACCCGGCGGTCGAGGTTGCGGTGCATCAGGTCGGCCGACCCCATCCAGAACTCGGCGTCGCCGTTGTTGCCGAACCGGAAGATCCGCGAGTGTTCCAGGAACCGGCCGAGGATCGAGCGGACCCGGATGTTCTCCGACAGCCCCGGCACCCCCGGGCGCAGCGTGCACATCCCCCGGATCAGCAGGTCCACGTGCACGCCGGCCTGCGACGCCCGGTAGAGCGCGTCGGTGATCTCCTCGTCGACAAGCGAGTTCACCTTGAACTGCACCAGCCCCGGCATGCCCAGCCGGACGTGCGCGATCTCCCGCTCGATCCGCTCCACCAGCCCGCTGCGGATGCCCTGCGGGGCCACCAGCAGCCGCCGGTACGCGGTCTGCCGGCTGTAGCCGGTGAGCACGTTGAACAGGTCGGTCAGGTCGGCGCCGATCTCCGGGTCGGCGGTGAGCACGCCGAAGTCCTCGTACAGTCGGGCGGTCTTGGGGTGGTAGTTGCCGGTGCCGATGTGGCAGTACCGGCGGATCTGGTTGCCCTCCTGGCGCACCACCAGGGCGGTCTTGCAGTGCGTCTTGAGCCCGACCAGGCCGTAGACGACGTGGCAGCCGGCCCGTTCCAGGGTGCGCGCCCAGCCGATGTTCGCCACCTCGTCGAAGCGGGCCTTCAGCTCCACCAGCACCACCACCTGCTTGCCGGCGGCGGCGGCGTCGACCAGCGCGTCGACGATCGGGGAGTCCCCGCTGGTGCGGTAGAGGGTCTGCTTGATGGCCAGCACGTTCGGGTCGGCGGCGGCCTGCTCGACGAAGCGCTGCACGCTGGTCGCGAACGAGTGGTACGGGTGGTGCACCAGCACGTCGCCGTCGCGCAGGGTGGCGAAGACGCTGCGCGGCACCTCGCCCTCGGCCAGCCGGGGATGGGTGGCCGGCACGAACGGCTTGTCCTTCAGGTCGGGGCGGTCCGCCTCGCCGTAGAGCTGCCACAGCGCCGACAGGTCCAGCAGGCCGGGCACCCGCAGCACGTCGTGGTCGTCCATGTCCAGCTCGCGGACGAGCAGCTCCAGCATGTGGTCGGAGATGGAGGCGGCGACCTCCAGCCGGACCGGGGGGCCGAAGCGTCGCCGGGCCAGCTCCCGCTCCAACGCCTGGAGCAGGTCCTCGTCGCGGTCCTCGTCGACCTCCACCTCGGCGTTGCGGGTGACCCGGAACAGGTGGCACTCGACCACCTGCATGCCGGAGAAGAGCTGTCCCAGGTGCACCGAGATGAGGTCCTCCACGGGCAGCATCCGCAGCCCCGGCTGGTCCCGGCCCACCCGGACGAAGCGGGGCACGTTGTTGGGCACCTTCACCCGGGCGAACAGCTCCGAACCGCCGTCGGGGTCCCGGACCGCCACGGCCAGGTTCAGCGACCGCCCGGAGATGTACGGGAACGGGTGGGCCGGGTCCACCGCGAGCGGGGTGAGCACCGGGAAGATGTGTTCCCGGAAGTAGGTGCGCAGCCGCTCCCGCTCCGGGTCGTCCAGCTCCGCCCAGCGGGTGATGCGGATGTCCTCCCGGGCCAGCTGCGGCAGCAGGTCGTCGACGAAGCAGGCGGCCTGCCGGGCGACCAGCCCGGCGGCGCACTCGGTGATCCGCTCCAGCTGGGTACGCAGCGGCAGCCGGTCCCCGCCGCGTACCGGCAGGCCGGCGGAGAGCCGCCGCTTGAGCCCGGCCACCCGCACCATGTAGAACTCGTCGAGGTTGCTGGCGAAGATGGCCAGGAACTTCGCCCGTTCCAGCAGCGGCGTGCGCGGGTCCTCGGCCAGGGCCAGCACCCGGCCGTTGAAGTCGAGCCAGGACAGCTCCCGGTTGAGGAACCGGTCCGCCGGCAGCGGCGCGACGGCGGGCGGCCCGTCGCTCGTCGACCCCGCACCGGTGGCCGTGCCGTCGGCGGGACGGTCGTCGGTGTCGAGCACCTCGTCCAGCCCGGCGGAGGCCCCGGCGGCGCTGGCGCCGGGGGAGTCGGGGGCGGTGGCGGAGACCTCCTCCGGGGCGCGGCGGGTGCGGGAACCGGTGCGACGGCGGGTGCCGTTGCGGGTCGGGTCGGCGGCGGCGGACGGGCTGGTGGGGTGCTCGCGAGGGGTGCTCACCCGCTCATAATCACCCGATTACGGTTAACGCAAAATGAACTTGGGCCGCGTTGTTCAGACCATCGTCGGCAACGTCACCCGGACGACCCCGCCGTCCGGATCGGTGTGCACCGTCAACCGTTGGCCGAGGCGGAGCAGCCGCAGCCCGGAGGCGTCGAAGGCACGGGCCGGGAAGGGCAGCTCGGTGCCGTCGTCGAGGAGCAGCACACCGGTGCGGCTCTGCGCGTCGAAGGTCGCCACGGTGCCCTGCATGCCAGCACCGTACACCGGCCGGCCGGTGCGGGGCCGACGGGCGGCGCGGCCGGGGGCTGCCGGGAGAACGCCGGTCAGCGCGCCGGTCGCCGGGCCGAGACCGAGCCGGGCCGCGTCGGCCAGGTCGGCGGCGGTGTCCACGTCGCGGCGCAGGCTCGGCCAGACGCCCGGCAGCGGCACCGCCCCGGAGGCCAGGTGCGCCGCCGCCGACCCGGCCCCGAACCGGGGCGCAAGCGGCACCCCGGGGGGTGTGGTGAGCAGCACGGTGCCGGTGCCGGGGGCGTCGGCCACGAACCGGCGTACCCCCGGCGGGCCGGAGGTGACCGCGTGCAGCGCGGCGGCCAGTTCGGCCGGGCGCAGCGCCGGCAGGTCGGCGGTGAGGGCGGCCAGCCAGTTCCGGCCGTCGTCGGCCGCCGCCACCTCCACGCCGTGCCGCAGGGCGGCGTTCAACCCGGCGTCCGGGCGGTCCGGCACCACCCGCGCGCCCGCCGCGCCGACCGTCGCCGCCACCTGCGGGTCGACGGTGACCACCAGCACCTCGGCCACCGCCGGGCAGGCCAGCGCCGCGCCGACCGTGTCGGCCACCAGCGCCAGCGCCAGCTCCTCGTGCGGTACGGCCGGCAGCGCTCCCCGCAACCGGCTCTTCGCCGCGCGGAGCCGCTTCACCGGCACCACCGCCACCCACCTCGCCTGGCCCACGTCGCCAATCCTGCCAGCGGCGGCGGCGGTACCCGCACTGGCCGTACCCGGGACGAGCAGGCATGATTTCCGCTGCGGGCACGCAACGGTGGGGGTGCGGCACGCGGGTGGGGCGACGAGGAGGCACGGTGGCACGGCGCAGGCTGGGTTTCTGGCGACGGTTCGCCGTGGCGCTGGTCAAGCCCGTGATGCTGGCCTGGACCCGACGCACCTGGCACGGTGTCGAGCAACTGCGCCGCCCCGGGGGCGTCATCATCGTGCCCAACCACATCTCGCACGCCGACCCGCTGGTCTGCGCCCACTTCATCTACGACGCCGGCCGGTGGCCGCAGTTCCTCGGCAAGGCCAGCGTGTTCCGGGTGCCGGTGGTCGGCTACATCCTGCACCGCTGCCGGCAGATCCCGGTGGAACGGGAGACCGCCACCGCGGTCAAGTCGCTGGACCGGCTGGTCGCCGCACTGGACGCCGGAGGCGCGGTGGTGATCTATCCGGAGGGCACCATCACCCGGGAGCCGCAGCTGTGGCCGATGAAGGGCAAGACCGGGGCGGCCCGGCTGGCCCTGGCCACCGGCGCACCGGTGGTCCCGGTGGTGATGTGGGGTCCGGAACGTCTCTTCGACCCACGGACCAGCCGGGTGGGCCTGCGGCCCCGGACCCCGGTGACGGTGCTGGCCGGCCCGCCGGTCGACCTGGACCGGTGGGCGGGGGCCACCCCCAGCCGGGTGGTGCTGGAGGAGATGACCGACCAGATCATGCTGACCCTGCGGGACCTGCTCGCCGGCGTCCGGGGTGGCACACCGCCGCCGCTGTGGGAACGTCCCGTCCGTCCGCGTACTCCCGAGGGGACCGAATGAGCGAGTGGATCGACCGGCGCGACGCAGGGGCAGGGGTGGCGTGAGCGGGCACGTGGCGGTGCTGGGGGCCGGTTCCTGGGGGACGGCGTTCGCCAAGATCCTCGCCGACGCCGGTCGGGAGGTGACCATCCTCGCCCGGCGCGAGCAGGTCGCCGAGGCGATCCGCGTCCACCGGCGCAACCCCGACTACCTGCCGGAGCTGCGGCTGCCCGACCGGGTCACCGCGACGGGCGACGCGGCGAAGGCGATCTCCGGCGCGGAACTGGTGGTGCTGTCGGTGCCGTCGCAGACGCTGCGCGGCAACCTCGCCGAGTGGGCCGGCCACCTCGCCCCGGACGCCACCCTCGTCTCCCTGATGAAGGGGATCGAGCTGGGCACCACCCGACGGATGAGCGAGGTGATCGTGGAGACGGCCCGGGTCACCCCGGACCGGGTGGTGGTGGTCTCCGGCCCCAACCTGGCCCCCGAGATCGCCGTCGAACAGCCGGCCGCGACGGTGGTCGCCGGCACCGACGCCCGCCGCGCCGAACTGGTGCAGCAGTCGATCCGCACCCCGTACTTCCGGCCGTACACCAACGACGACGTGATCGGCTGCGAGCTGGGCGGGGCGGTCAAGAACGTGATCGCCCTGTCGTACGGGATCGCCACCGCGATGGGCTTCGGCGACAACACCCGGGCCATGCTGATGACCCGGGGGCTGGCCGAGACCGCCCGGCTCGGGGTGGCGCTCGGCGCCGACCCGATCACCTTCGCCGGCCTGGCCGGGATGGGTGACCTGGTGGCCTCCTGCTCGTCGCCGCTGGCCCGCAACCGCACCTTCGGCGAGCACCTGGGCCGGGGGGAGACGCTGGAGCAGGCGCAGGCGGCCACCCGGCAGACCGCCGAGGGCGTGAAGAGCTGCCTGGCCATCCGGGACCTGGCCCGCGCGCACGGGGTGGAGATGCCGATCACCGAACAGATCGAACGGATCTGCCACGAGGGGATGGACCCGAGACTCGCGGTGGACGCCCTGATGAGCCGGACCGCCAAGCCGGAGTCGTACGAGTGAGCGGCCGGCCGACCGGGCCCGGCGACCCGGCGAACCACTGGCACGACGGCACCCGGTGCGTGCACGCCGGGCTGCCCGAGCCGGAGCCGGGGCAGCCGTTCCTGCCCGGCCCGGTCTTCGCCGCGCCCTACCACCTCGACCCGTGGCAGGGGCCGGCCGCGACCCCGAACGGCTACGGCCGCCCCGACAATCCGACCCGGCGGCTGCTGGAGGCGGCCATCGGCGAGTTGGAGGGTGGCGACTGCCGGGTCTTCGCCTCCGGTCAGGCCGCCATCACCGGGCTGCTGCTGGCCGTGCTGCGCCCCGGCGACACCGTGCTGCTGCCCGCCGACGGGTACTTCCCGGTCCGGGCGTTCGCCACCGCCACCCTCGCCGGGCTGGGGGTACGGGTCGGGTTCGTGCCCACCGCCGGGCCGTACCCGTCGTTCGACGGGGTCCGCCTGGTGCTGCTGGAGACCCCGGCGAACCCGGGCCTGGACGTGGCCGACATCACCGCCGTGGCCGACGCGGCGCACGCGGCCGGCGCGTTGGTGGCGGTGGACAACACCACCGCCACCCCGCTCGGGCAGCGGCCGTTGGACCTCGGCGCGGACCTGGTGGTCGCCTCCGGCACCAAGGCGTTGACCGGCCACTCCGATCTGCTGCTCGGCTACGTGGCGTCCCGGTCGGCGGAGCTGCTGGAGACGGTGACCGGGTGGCGCACCACAACCGGCGCGGTGCCCGGGGCGTTCGACGCCTGGCTGGCCCACCGTTCGCTGGCCACCCTGGACCTGCGGCTGGCCCGGCAGTCCGCCAATGCGGCGGCCCTGGCCGAACTGCTCGCCGGCCGGCCCGACGTGACCGGGCTGCGCTGGCCGGGCCGCCCGGAGGACCCGGCGTACCCGGTGGCGTCGCGGCAGCTGCGCCGGATACCGGGGGTGCTCTCGTTCGACCTCGGCGACGCCGACCGGGTGGCCCGGTTCGTCGCCGCGTCCCGGCTGGTCGCCGCCGCGACCTCGTTCGGTGGCCTGCACACCAGCGCCGACCGGCGGGCGCAGTGGGGCGACGACACCGCCCCCGGGTTCGTCCGGCTCTCCTGCGGGGTGGAGGACACCGCCGACCTGGTCGCCGACGTGACCGCCGCACTGGACAGCGCGGGGGCGGCCGGTCCGCTATCGTGATGCCGGCCCGCACGGGCCCCGACCGGAGGAGGTGAGTCCGATCCACCAGACGTCAGGACCGGCGCTCCCCGTCGAGTCCCGTCGCTGCGGCAACGGAGTCCCGTCGCCACGGTAGCGACGGTGGGAGCGCCGACGTGCGCTCCCGAAAGGCATCACCATGGCATCCGATCCGTTCCCCCACGACCCCGCCGCTCTCGTCGCCCGGCTGCGCGCCGCCGGCTGCGTCTACGCCGAGGACGAGGCCGCGCTGCTCACCGCCGCCGCCGACTCGCCGCAGGCGCTCGCCGCCCTCACCGACCGGCGGATCGCCGGTGAACCGTTGGAACACCTGCTGGGCTGGGCCGAGTTCTGCGGCCGACGGGTCGCCGTCGACCCGGGGGTGTTCGTCCCCCGGGCCCGGACCGCGCTGCTGGTGGAGGCCGCCGCGTCGGTCGCCGGGCCGGCCCCGGCGCTGGTCGACCTCTGCTGCGGGTCGGGGGCGATCAGCGTCGCGCTGGTCGACCGGCTCGCCCCGCGCTGGCTCGCTGCGGTCGACGTGGACCCGGCCGCCGTCGCCTGCGCCCGCCGCAACCTGGCCGGCCGGGACGTCACCGTGGTGCAGGGCGACCTGTACGACCCGCTGCCGGCGCACTGGCGGGGCCGGCTGGACGTGGTGGTCGCCAACGCCCCGTACGTGCCGACGCCGGCGGTGGCGCTGCTGCCGCCGGAGGCCCGGCTGCACGAGGCGTCGGTGGCGTTGGACGGGGGCGTGGACGGGCTGGCCGTGCTGCGTCGGGTCGCCACGGGTGCGGTCGACTGGCTGCGACCCGGCGGTCACCTGGTGGTGGAGGTCAGCGCCGGGCAGGCCGAGGCGCTCGGTGCCGCGATGACCGACCTGGGGTTGCTGCCGACGGTCCTGCACGCCGACCGGTGGGACGCGACAGGAGTTCTGGCCCGCCGACCGGAGTGAGCCGCCGCGCCGGCCCCGTGCTGCCGAGCCGGCGCGGGGCCGGTCGCCCCTCCCGGGTCCGGTCGCCCCTCCCGGGAGGGCGGTCGGTCGGCGGGATTGCCGCACGTGGGGCGTGACGGGCGGTGGGAACGGGAACTAACCTCGCAGCAGGCCCGGTCGGAGGTGGCGGATGGTCAGCGTGGACGTGCCGGTGGTGGTCGGCCTCGACAACGGTGGCACCAGCAACAACGCCACGGTGCTCCGCCTGGACGGCCGGTTCCTGGTCGACGGGTTGGTGGAGACCCCCAGCGAGGTGACCGCCGGCCCGCAGGCGGCCATCGAGGCGCTGGCCGGCGCGTTCGACGGGGTGCTGGCACACGTCGGCGTTTCCCCCGGCCAGGTCCGGGCGGTCGGGTTGGACACCCCCGGCCCGGCCAGCGCGACCGGTGTCATCTCGTCGCGGGGCTCGACGAACTTCGCCCAGCCCGCCTGGCACGGCTTCGACGTGCGTGGCGCGCTGGAGCGGCGGCTCGGGCTGCCGGTGGTCTACCACAACGACGGCAACGCCGCCGCGCTCTACGCCCACCACGTCCACTTCGGAGCGGACGCGGCGACCCGGTCGTCGGTGGCGGCGATCGTCGGCACCGGCCTCGGTGGCGCGGTGGTGGTCGACGGCCGGGTGGTCACCGGGGCGGCCGGGATGGCCGGCGAGTTCGGTCACGTGCACATCCCGCTGGCCGGGCTGCTCGCCCCCGACCAGCCCGAACCGCGTTGCGCCTGCGGTTTCGCCGGGGACGCGGAGAGCGTCGCCTCGCTGACCGCGATCCGGCGCAACCTGCTGCCGTACTGGCTGTCCCGGTATCCGGGGCACCCGCTGGCGCAGGAGCCGCCCGAGCGGGCCGCCACCCTGCTGCGCGGGTACGCCGAGCGGGGCGACGCGCTGGCCCGGCAGGTCTTCGCCCAGCAGGCGGCGGCGCTCGGCCGGCTGTTCACCATCGCGGCCAACTTCACCGATCCGCACGCGTACTTCGTCGGCGGCGGGGTGGTGGAGGCGGCACCGGAGTTCCGGGACTGGTTCCTCGACACCGTCCGCGCGCACACCGTGCTGCGGGAGGAGCAGGCCGCACTGGCGACCTTCGCGCTGGTGCCGGACCGGGACATGGCCGGTGCGCGCGGGGTGGCCATCGCCGCCGCCGAGGCGGTCCGGCCCGCCGCGACCCCGGCCGACTGACCCGGCTCCGCCCCGCACCCGCCGTGACGGGGTGCGGGGCGGAGCCGGGGTGGTCAGCGGCGCGGCGGGGCGGTGGCGAAGGCGGACCAGGCGGCGGGCGGGAAGAGCAGCACCGGGCCGCCCGGGTCCTTGGAGTCGCGGACCGCGACCCGGCCCGGCAGCGACGCCAGCTCGACGCAGGCCCCCTCGTCCCCGCTGTGGCTGCTCTTGCGCCAGGCGGCCCCGGACAGGGCCCCGCCGATCGTCGGTGTCATCGGTCTCCTACCGTCCCTTCATCAGTTGCACGAGTTGGTCGCGGCTGTCGGCCGGGCTGAGCGCGACGGTCCGCAGGTGTTCCATGATCTTGGTGCAGGTACGCAGGTCACCCGGCCGGTCCAGGACCATCTGGCCGGCGACCGTCTCCACCGAGGCGATCAGCGGGTCCTCCGGGTCGGCGAACTCCAGGATGTGCAGCGAGCCCCGGGTGCCCCGGTGGTAGCCGGCGGCGAGCGGGATCACCTGGACGGTGACGTTCGGCAGCTCCGAGGTCTTGAGCAGGTGGCTGAGCTGCGCCTGCATCACCGTCCGGTCGCCCACCGGACGCAGCAGCGCGCCCTCGTCGATGATCGCGTCGAAGATCGGCGGTTCGGCGGCGGTGATCCGCTGTTGCCGGTCCAGCCGGAGCTTGACCCGCTGCTCGACCTGCTCGTCGGTGAGGGTGTGCGGCCCGCCCCGCATCACGCCCCGGATGTAGTCGGCGGTCTGGAGCAGACCCGGGACGATGGACGGTTCGAAGTTGGCGATCGCGGTGGCCTCGGCCTCCAGCGCGATGAAGTCGATGGTGCGTTTGTCGAGCAGGTGGGAGTAGGGCACCCACCAGCCGGGCTTGCGGGTGTCCTTGGCCAGCTGGACCGCGGCGGCGATCTCGTCGGGCCGGACCCCGTAGAGGCTGAGCAGCGCGCGGACGGTGGCCGGGCTGACCAGCGTCTGCGCGTTCTCGTAGCGGCTGAGCGTGCTGCGGGTGCTGTTGATCTCGTCGGCGGCGGCCTCCAGGGTGAGGCCGGCCGCTTCCCGGTGGGCGCGCAGGGCGATGCCCAGGCGGCGAGCCCGGGCGGTCTTCGGTGCCATACGTCGATGGTGACACAGGTCTATGGGAAGACGTGCATGAGAGAAGGTGCGATGAGAGTTGCATTCACGCCTGTGCACCTGTCAATCTGTAACGGAGTCCTCACCAGCGGTTGTCGTGGCGACGGCGATGGTGAGTGACCGGAGGGGATGAGGCGCGTGGCGATCGGGTTTACTCCCCCGTTCCCGATCGCCACGTGCCGCCGCCGCATGCGTCGAGAAAGGACTTCCAACAGTGAGGGGTCTGATGACGGCGATGACGCGGTTCCTGGTGGTGCTCAGTGACGTCCGGCCGGTGGAGACGTCCACCCGCGACGAGCGGGCCCGGCCCGAGCGCCGGCGGCAGGTGGTCGGCGCCAACAGCCGGGAGGCCGCCGACCGGATAGCCGGGGCGTTCATGGCCCTGGGCATGGTCCGGGCCGGACGGCAGCGGGTGAAGGTGATCGCGGTCGGCCGGGGGCGCGGCTACCGCCCCCACCGGCCCTGAAAGTCACTTACCGTATCGGGTCGGATGACCGTTTGCGAGGGTCGCTCGCTTCCTGCCGGGTATCACCATCGGTCCGCCGCAACCCACAGTAAGGTCAGTCGGGTGAGCGCAACTGACGGCTCCGCAGTCGCGTACCGAGAGGTGACCCGAGTGACCACCCCAGGCAAGACCCGCGTGGCGATCGTGTTCGGCGGACGCAGCCCCGAGCACGGCATCTCCTGCGTCAGCGCGGGCAGCGTGCTCGGCGCGCTCGACCCCGACGAGTACGACGTGGTGCCGGTCGGTATCACCCGGCAGGGCCAGTGGGTGCTGACCAGCGGGGACCCGGGCGAGCTGGCGATCCGGGCGCGCAGGCTCCCGGAGGTCACCGCCGGCACCGGGACCGAGGTGGTGCTCCGCGCCGACCCCACCGCCGGTGGCCTGCTGGTGCTCGACCCGGCCGAGGGCCCCCGCGCGCTCGCCGACGTGGACGTGGTCTTCCCGGTGCTGCACGGCGCGTACGGCGAGGACGGCACCATCCAGGGCATGCTGGAGATGGCCGACATCCCGTACGTCGGCGCGAACGTCTTCGCCTCCGCCGCCGCCATGGACAAGGAGTTCACCAAGAAACTCTGTGCCGCCGAGGGCATCCCGGTCGGCCCCTACGCGGTGCTGCGCAACGGGATGACCCTCAGCGAGACCGACAAGCAGCGGCTGGGCCTGCCGGTCTTCGTCAAGCCGTCCCGGGCCGGCTCGTCGTTCGGTATCACCCGGGTCGACGACTGGGCGCGGCTCGACGACGCCGTCGCCGTCGCCCGGGAGATCGACACCAAGGTGCTCGTCGAGGCCGCGGTCGTCGGCCGGGAGATCGAGTGTGGCGTGCTGGAGGGCGAGGCCGGCGGTGCGCCCGAGGCGTCCGTGCTGGCCGAGGTGCGGATGGTCGGCGACCGCGAGTGGTACGACTTCGAGGCCAAGTACCTCTTCGCCGACGAGGTCTGCGAGTACGACGTCCCCGCCGTCCTGCCCGACCGGGTCACCCAGCAGGTCCAGGAGTACGCCACCCGCGCCTTCACCGCGCTGGACTGCTCCGGCCTGGCCCGGGTCGACTTCTTCGTCACCGCCGACCTGGACGTCTACCTCAACGAGATCAACACGATGCCCGGGTTCACCCCGACGTCGATGTTCCCCCGGATGTGGGCGGCCAGCGGCCTGGAGTACCCCAAGCTGGTCAACCGGCTGATCCGGACGGCCCTGCACCGGCACTGACCGCCGCGCCGGCCGCCGTCCCGCCGCCGGCGTCCGGGCCCGTGCCCCACCGTCGGCCCACCTCGTCGTCGCCCCCGTCCGGACGGGGGCGACGACCGGCGTGTCCCGGGTCGTCCGGGGGGCCCCGGTCGGGGTGCCGAACGCGATCCGTCGCATATCCCAGGGTTGAAAAAATCGACGTCGGTTATGGCGTCGACGGGCGGGCGGCACGGATTCCTGACAATTGTCGTCCGTCATTGTGATCAATAGTTGGACCTCAATATGCTGCCGGAGTTCGGATAGGTGTAAGGGCAGAGGAGGTCCTCTTGAAATCCGCTCTGCGTTGGTCGGTGGGTGCCGGTGCCGCATTCACCCTCATTCTGGCCGGTGCGCCGGCAGCCGAGGCGAATTCGACCACGGTCGACCAGAAAGGAAACATCACCGCGATCGCCCGCACCCTCGACGGGCGGGCGATCACCAACGAGAAAATCGCGAAGGAGGTCGCCGACTTCTGGACCCCGGAACGCATGGCGTCCGCCGTGGACCTGGACTTCCCGAAGTCGGCCGGGGCCGGCACGTCGTCGAACCGCGCGCCGAAGCCCACCGGTCCGGCCGGCACCGTCGCTCCGGTGGCCCCGAGCATCGCCAGCGGCCCCCGGACGATGCTGAACGAGGCGGTGACCGTCGGCAAGGTCTACTTCACCGTCCCCGGTGGCGGCACCGCCTCCTGCTCGGCCAGCACCGTCGCCAGCACCAAGCGGCGGCTCGTGGTGACCGCCGGCCACTGTGTGCACCAGGGTGCCGGCGGTGGGTGGTACTCCAACTGGCAGTTCGTCCCCCGGTACCGCAACGGTGTGCGGCCGTTCGGAACCTTCGTCGCCTACAGCCTCTCCACCCGGGGCGCATGGGCCAGTTCGTCGAGCTACGCCGAGGACATGGGCATCGCGGTGATGTCCAACGGCGGCACGTACAACGCCAAGGTCGTCGACACCGTCGGCGGCAACGGGCTGCGCTGGAACTGGGGCTACTCCGTGGCGGTCACCGCACTGGGCTACCCGTCCAATCTCGGCGGCGGCGAGAGCCAGCAGTACTGCCAGAGCACGACCTGGGACGCCGGTGGCCAGCAGATCCGGATGTACTGCAACATGACCTACGGTTCCAGCGGCGGGCCCTGGTTGCAGGAATACAACGACTCGATCGGTGCCGGCTACATCAACAGCACCGTCAGCCATGGCGACAATCCGGGTAACGGGCAATTCGACGGCCCCTACTACGACGACGACATCAAGAGCCTGTACGACTACGCCGAAGCCGGCTCTCCCGCGTAAATTCACCCTCCCCGCACCGGAGCCCCGGCCGACGGCCGGGGCTCCGGTCTGTTTTCGGGGCCGGGAAATGCGCCTGTCGGGTCGATTCAGCGGTATTCCGTCGCCCGGACACCGCTGTTTCGGCCCAACGGCGGGGCGTCGCCCGGTCGGTCAGGGGGTGGCGAGCACCTCGCGGAGCTTCGCGGCGAACTCCCGGGGCCTGCCGGCGTAGCCGGCGTGACCGCCGAGGAAGCCGCCGTGGTGGCTCGGGAACACCGTCGCCTCCTGGCCGAGCAGGTGGGCGGTGCCGACGGCCGTCCGGGCGGTGTACGTCCCGGTCGACTCCTCGCCGACCGCGATGACGATCCGGGTCGGTGCGGCGGTGAGCGCCGCCGCGTCGGGGCGGTAGTCGGTGACCGGCCACGAGTTCTTCGACAGCAGCGGATCGTCCCGGCTGCCGTCGTCGTCGGTGGGCAGGCCGAACGTCGCCGGGTCGGGCGCGGGCCGGGCGAAGTAGGCGTCGGTGAACTCGCCCTGCCACGACGTCATCGCGATGAACGCGGCCATCCCCGCGCCGGTGCCCCTCGCCTGGTACGCCTCGTGGAAGGCGGCCCGCGCGCGCTCGGCGGCGGCGGCGTCGGGCAGCACGGCGTTGACGGGCGGCTCGTGCGCCACCAGCGTGACGACGTCGTTGGGATGGGCCGCGACCAGGGCGAGCGCGGTCACCGCACCGCCGCTGCTGGCGAACATGTCGACCGGGCCGGCGTCGAGCGCCCCGATCAGGTGGTGCAGGTCGTCGGCCTGCTGCCGGGGTGTGTGCTCGGACCGGCCGTCGGTGCGGACGCTGCGGCCCAGGCCGCGCGGATCGTAGGTGACGACCGTACGGTCGGCGAACTGGGCGGCGAGCGCGTCGAAGCCCTCGGCTGTCATCGGCTGGCCGATCATGACCAGGGCGGGACGCCCGTCGGCCGGGGGGAGCGGGCCACGGACGTCGTAGACCAGTTCCACCCCCGGCAGGGTGAGCGTGTGCGTCGTCGGCATGACGCCGAGCCTACGGCCGACCCCCGACACCGTTCGGCGGTCAGGGGCGGCGTGACCCCCGGATGAACTGGTCGACCGCGGTCCGGGTGATCCCGTCGAGCAGGTCGGGTGCGACCAGGTTGCCGTTGACCAGGGTGGCGATGCCCTGCAACGTGGCGAACAGCACGATGCCGGCGCGGTCCGGGGGGCCGGGTTCCAGCACCCCCTGGGCCTGCCCCTCGGCGATCAGGTCGTGCATCAGCCCGAACGGTCCGGCGGCGGCCGCGGCGAGGTGCTCGGCCCCCTCGCGGTGCTTGCCGGTGAACATCAGCTCCAGCAGGGCGGCGTCCTCGGTGGCGAACCGTAGGTAGGCGGCAGCCATGGCGTGCAGGCGCGGCCCGAAGTCCGTCCCGGCGGCGGCGAGCGCGGCGCGCAGTTCGGCGTGCAGCCGGGCGAACCCGGCCTCGGCGAGGGCGTCCAGCAGCGCCTGCCGGTCGGCGAAGTGCCGGCGCGGCGCGGCGTGGCTGACGCCCGCCTCCCGGGCCAGTTCGCGCAGCGAGAGCTGCCCCGCGCCGTGCTGGCGCAGGCTGCGCTCGGCGGCGGCGAGCAGCGTCGACCGCAGGTTTCCATGGTGGTACGCGGGCACGGGGGCCATCGTAGCCCGAAAAATGTCGCCGTTGCCGACATTGTTGTCGCCGTATACATTGTTTCCCATGACAACATTCACGACCGCCCAGATCCCCGCCCTGACCGGCCGTACCGTCGTCGTGACCGGCGCGAACAGCGGCATCGGCCGGGTCGCCGCAAAGGCGCTCGCCGCCCGGGGCGCCCGGGTCGTGCTCGCCGTCCGCGACCCCGCCAAGGGCGCCGCCGCCGCTGCGGGCATGACCGGCGACGTCGAGGTACGCCGGCTCGACCTGGCCGACCTCGCCTCCGTCCGCGCCTTCGCCGAGGGCTGCGCCGGGCCGATCGACCTGCTGATCAACAACGCCGGCGTGATGATCCCGCCGCCGAGCCGGACCGCCGACGGGTTCGAGCTCCAGTTCGGCACCAACCACCTCGGGCACTTCGCGCTCACCAACCTGCTGCTGCCACGGATCCGGGGGCGGGTGGTCACCGTCGCCTCCTCCGCGCACCGGGCCGGAAAGATCGACTTCGCCGACCTGAACTGGGAGCGCCGCCCCTACCGGCCGTTCCCCGCGTACGCCCAGTCGAAGCTGGCGAACCTGCTGTTCACCGCCGAACTGCACCGCCGCCTCACCGAGGCCGGCTCGCCGGTGCTGGCGACCGCCGCCCATCCCGGCCTGGCCGCCACCAACCTGCTCGGGCACCTCGACCACAACCGTTCCTGGTGGAACCGGCTCCAGACGACCCTGCTCAACCGCTTCGCGCAGAGCGACGCCGACGGCGCGTCGCCCACCCTCTACGCGGCCGTGGCCGACATCCCGGGCGGCAGCTACGCCGGGCCGGACGGCCTTTTCGAAGGGCGTGGCGCGCCGAAGCTCGTCGGCCGCTCGAAGAAGGCCCGCGACGGCGCCGTCGCCCGTCGGCTGTGGGCGGTCTCCGAGGAGCTGACCGGCGTCACCTTCCCCCTGGCCGCCCAGCCCACCCGGTAGGTGACCGCCGACGGCACGGGCCGACCCCCGGCGGGCCGCTGACGGAACGGTTCACCCTGCGGGGCAGCGGGCGTCGGCACCGGGCAGGGTCAGGTCGACGAGGTACCTGTCGACCACGGCGACGGTGCACGCGTTGCGCAGGTAGGTGCCGTGGCCCGAGCCCTCGTAGGTGACCAGGCGCCCGTGCCGGCCCAGCTGCCGGGCGACGTGGGTGGCCCAGGCGTAGCCGGTGCGGGGATCGTGCCGGGCGTTGAGCAGCAGCAACGGCGTGCGGGTGTGCACCCGTGGCTCGTGCGGTGGATTCCGGACCGGGGACTGCCAGCCCAGACAGGTGTGCACGGCCAGCAGACCGGCACCGTAGCGGACGTCCGGCGCGACGGCCCCGGCTGCCCGGACCAGGGCCGCGTACTCGTGGTGGTCGCGGACGGCGGCCGGCCAGTCCGCGCAGAAGACCGCCACGGCCACCGGGAGCTTCACCTCGGGCGGCGGCATGCCGGCGGCCATGTCCCGGACGGCCTCGGCCAGCTGCGGGAAGCGGGGGCCGGCGAGCATCCCGAGGGCCACGGCGGTGACGTCGAAGGCGGTGCGCGGGGCGTACCCGTCGTTGTCGGCGCGAGCCAGCACCGCAGCCCAGACCGCCCGGACGTCCCGGCCGTGCAGCACGCACCCGGGCGAGCTGTCGCACCAGGCCACGAACTCGTCGAAGGCGTCCTGGAGCGCCGCCGCCTGGGTACGGACGAAGGACCGCACGTCCAGGCTGTGGTCGAACACGCCCTCCAGCACCACGGCCCGTACCCGGTCGGGATACCGCTCGGCGTACTGCTGACCCAGCAGCGTGCCGTACGAGCTGCCGTGGAAGGTCAGCCGCCGCTCACCCAACGCACGCCGCAGCGCCTCCAGGTCGTGCACCGTGCTGAGCGTGTCGGCGTACCCGAACACCGGGCTGGTCGGACGACACCGGTTCCACAACGCCCGGTTGTAGGCCACCGCGGCGTCGAAATCGGCCTGGCCGGTCAGCACGACGGGCGGCCTGCGCAGCTCCGGGTCGGGAGCGCAGACCGGGGCGGCGCTGCGGGCCACCGTACGCGGATCGAAGCTGACCAGGTCGAACCGGTCCAGCAGCTCGTCGCTGAACCGGTCCCCCCGGCGGATGCGTTCCACTCCCGAGTCCCCGGGGCCGCCCGGCCCGAACACCAGCGTGCCCACCCGCTGCTCCGCCACCCGGGCGGTCCGACGGGCCACGACGAGCGTGAACGTGCGCCCGTCCGGCCTGGCCCAGTCCACCGGCAGGCGCAGCGGGGCGCACCGCACGCGCGGGTCGGGTGGCACGTCGGGCAGATCGTCGGGACACCCACCCCAGCTCAGGCCCGGCGGTGGCCCGGGACGCGCATGGGCCACCGCCGGGAGACCGGCGAGGACGGTGAACACGGCGACGACGACGGTCACGGTACGAAGGAACACGGCGGACCTCCCGGGCTGTGGCTACCCGTCCACCCTGGACGCCCTGCCTACCCGAGCCGTATGCGGAAGAACCCGGATTTCGTCCCTGATGTTGCGTTCCGACTACCTCGACGGGGTGATGAGTTCGTCGGTGATCCAGTGGGCGACGCCGGCGGGATACGGCGGCGTCAACCCGAGGATCACGTGGCCGAAACCGGCGGCGGTCGCCGCGCCGATCGCCGCCCGGGTCTCCTCGGGCCGGTCGTAGCGGACCGGCAGGTGGATCGAGCGGGTGATCGAGGCGGGATCCCGGCCGATCTCGACGCAGTAGCGGTCCAGCAGCGCGCTGCGCGCGGCCACGTCCCCGATGTCCCCACCACCGGGGACGTTCCACACGTCGGCGTGCTCGGCGACCACCCGGAGCAGGGCCGACGAGCGTCCGCCGATGACGATCGGCGGGTACGGCCGCTGCACCGGCTTCGGATTGCCGTAGGCCCCGGTCAACCGCACGTGCTCGCCGTGGAAGTCGAACGGCGCGTCCTCGGTCCACAGCCGCCTGATGACCGTGCACGCCTCGGCGAGGCTCTGCACCGAGTGGGTGAAGTCGTGGTAGGGCAGGCCGTGCGCGGTGTACTCGCGGCGGGCCGCCGGATGACCGGGGCGGGAGCCGGCGCCGATGCCGAAGTCGAGTCGTCCGCCGGAGACGATGTCGACGGTCGTGGCGATCTTGGCGAGCATCGCCGGGGGCCGGAACCGGTTGCTGGTGACCAGCAGGCCGAGGCGCAGCCGGCGGGTCCGGGCGGCGAGGGCCGAGAGCAGCGTCCAGCCCTCGTACGCCGGCCCGTCCGGGTCGCCGCCGATCGGCATCAGGTGGTCGAAGAGCCAGGCGTGCGCGATCTCGGGGATGTCGTCCGCCTCGCGCCAGACCCGCAGCACGTCGTGGTAGTGGACCTGCATCGGTGCGGTCATGATCCCGAAGCGGATGGGGGTGGGGTGCGGCATGTTCCGTCCTTCCTGATCCGGCGCCAGCGTCACGCCGCGGTTCCGGTTCGGGTCCGTGGCGCCGGGCGTCGGTGTCGGGCCGAGGTTCCGGTGCTCAGCGGCGGCGCAGCGCCGGGTCGAGCAGGGCCGGCGGGGTGTCGTGCTTCTCGTCGGGGGCCAGGTCGACGCCGGGGGCGACGATGGCGTCGATGGCGTCGAGCACGTCGGCGGTGAGCACGGTGTCGGCGGCGGCGAGTTGGCTGTGCAGGTGCTCCGGCGTACGGGGGCCGATGATCGCGCTGGTCACGGCGGGGTGCGCGGTGACGAAGCCGAGCGCGAGCTGGATCAGGGTGAGCCCGGCCTCCTCGGCGACCTTGGCGAGCTGCTCGACGGCGTCGAGCCGGGCCCGGTTGGCGGCGACGGTGAGGTCGAATCGGCCGGGCAGGACGTCGGCCCGGTGGGTGGTGATCTCCCGGCCCGCCCGGACCGCGCCCGACAGCCATCCCGAGGCGAGCGGGCTCCAGGCGAGCACGCCCAGGCCGTACTGCGCGGTGACGGGCAGGACTTGGGTCTCGATGCCGCGTTGCAGGATCGAGTAGCTGGGCTGCTCGGTGACGTACCGGCCCAGGTGGTGTTCCCGGGCGGCCCACTCGGCCTGCACGAGCCGGTACGCGGGGAACGTCGAGCAGCCGAAGTAGCGGATCTTGCCGGCCCGCTGGAGGTCGGTGAGCGCGGACAGCGTCTCCTCGTCGCTGGTCGTCGGGTCCCAGCGGTGGACCTGGTAGAGGTCGATGTGGTCGACGCCGAGCCGGCGCAGGCTGTCGTCGAGCGCGGTGTGCAGCCAGCGGCGGGAGGTGCCCCGGTGGTTGCGTTCGTCGCCCATCGGCAGGGCGGCCTTGGTGGCCAGCACGATGTCGTCGCGGCGGCCGACGATGGCCCGGCCGACCAGTTCCTCCGACTCGCCCTGGCTGTACCGGTCGGCGGTGTCGATCAGATTGATCCCGCCTTCCAGGGCGGCGTCGACGATCGCGGTGGCCTCGGCCTGACCGGTGCGGCCGATGGCGCCGAAGTTCATCGCGCCGAGCACGAGGGTGCTGACCTGGACGCCGGTGCGGCCGAGGGTGCGGTACTGCATGAGGGTTTCCTCCACGGGGTGACGGTGACGGGCCGGTGCCGCCGGGGACCACGGCGCGTGTGGACGCGCTGTGGGTTGAGGGGGGAGGGGAGGGGCGTGGCTGGTCGCCGGCCGTCCGGCTCTGGCATCATGAGGCAAGCGGAACCTTGTTCCGCTCCGAACTATACGGAACGCCGTTCCGTTTGCCAAGGGAGTCCGGAGGTGACGGCGCGATGGTCGACGGCGGACCGGGGTCGCCCACCCCACCCGGACGCACCGGCGCGCCCCGGAAGCGGGCCGACGCCCGGCGCAACGAGGCGACCCTGCTGGAGGCGGCCGCCGCGGCCTTCCTCGACGCCGGTGTCGACGTGCCGGTACGCGACATCGCCGCGCGGGCCGGCGTCGGCGTCGGCACCATCTACCGCCACTTCCCGACCCGGGCCGACCTGATCGTCGGGGTCTACCGGCACCAGGTGCAGGCGTGCGCCGAGGCCGCGCCGACCCTGCTCGCCGACAGCGACACGCCGCACGCCGCCCTGACCACCTGGATCGACCAGTTCGTCGACTTCCTGGTCACCAAGCACGGCCTCGCCGGGGCGATGAACGCCGACACCGCCGCCTTCGAGACGCTGCACGGGTACTTCCTCGACCACCTCGTCCCCGCCTGCGCCCGCCTGCTCGACGCCGCCGCCGCGGCCGGCGAGATCCGCCCCGGCACCGATCCCCGGGAACTGCTGTTCGCCGTCGGCAACCTCTGCGCCGGCCGCGCCCCCTACTACGACGCCCGCCGGATGGTCGGGCTCCTCGTCGCGGGGCTGCGGCTGCGCTGAGCGGCGACGCCCGGTGGCCGGGTGCCGCCCCTGACGTCGACGTCGTCCGCCGGGCCAGGCCGGGCGGGGGCGGATCAGCGCGCGTAGTGCGCGGCGACCGCGGCGAACGCGGCCTTCGGTTCCCAGGGCAGGCCGGGGTACGTCGCACCGGTGCGCCCGTCGAGCACCTTGACGATCCCGGGGCTGGCGAGGTCGAGGTCGTCGCGCGGGTCGCCGTCCGGTCGGTGCGGGAGGCTGGGCAGCGCGAAGAGGTGGACGAAGGCGCTGTCGACGCCCTCGCTGTCGAAGATGTCGAGCAGCTCGCTCAGGTACGCGGCCTGGCCGGGCTCGTCGCGCTCGTACACCCCGTCGAGCCGGTCGGGCCTGCCGCTCGGGTCGTACTCGATGATCTCCATGCTGCGGGGTGCGACGTCACCCGCGCCGCGCCAGGTGGCGGTGCCGAAGCCGGTGACGGCGACCGGTTTGGGCTGGTCGACGAGCCGGCGTACGCCGTCGCGGAACTGGCCGGCGACCTCGGCGGACCGGATCAGTTCGACCGTCACCACGTCGAACAGGTCCCAGTCGACGCCCTCGAACGGGATCGCGGCGTAGGTGACCCTCCCGTGGAAGCGTTCGCGCACCGCCGCCACGGTGGTGCGCAGGAACGCGTCGAGGCGGGTGCGGACCCCGGCGATGCGCTCGGCCCGGCCGTCCGGGTCGGTGAACAGGTGGCCGAGCCGGTCCGCGAGGCGCTCCCCGTCGATGAAGCCACGGTTCATGATGCTCAGCTCGGCGCCGGTGACGAAGACGATCTCGGCCCCCGCCGCGCGGAGCCGCTCGGCCCGCTCGGCGCAGTCGAGGAACAGGGCGCGGATCAGGTCGGGTTCCAGCTCCAGGGGGTACGGCGAGAACCAGACCTCCAGGCCGAGTTCGGCGGCGGTGTGGGCGGCGGACTCCAGCCGCCCGGGATCACCGCCGACCAGGTGGACGGCGGTGCAGTGCAGGTCGTCGCGGATGATGGCCAGCTCCCGCCGGACCACCTCGGGGTCCCAGTGCGGCACCGAGCTGACGCCGTCGGTGACGAAGCCGGTGTCGTAGGCCATGCCCTTGGCACGCATGTCGGTCCCTTTCGGTCGTGGTGCTCCCGGAGTTCGGAGGGACCGTAGCATATTTTTGCGTGCGCGCAATTTTGCGTGCACGTACCGTATGTGCGACAGTGGCACCGTGACCGGTCCATCGACGTTGCGGGAACGCAAGAAGCGGGCCACCCGGGAGGCCCTCCAGGCGGCGGCGCTGCGCCTCGCCCTGGAACGGGGGCCGGACAACGTCCGGGTCGAGGAGATCGCCCAGGCGGCAGGGGTGTCGACCCGGACCTACAACAACTACTTCCCGAGCCGGGAGCAGGCCATCGTCGCCGGGGTCGCCGCCGACCGCGCGGCCGGCGTCGCGGCGGCCGTGCTCGCCCGGCCGGCGGGGGTCGGCCTCGCCGACGCGGTCGTCGACGCCGTCGTGGGCCTGTACGCCGACCCCGGCGACCAGCCGCCCACCGCGTTGCTGATGATCGCCGCCAGCCCCACGCTGCGCGCCTGCTACGTCGAGGCCGTCACCACGTTCGAGGAACCCCTGGCCGGGGCGGTCACCGCCCGCTGTCCCGGCATCGGACCACTGGCCGCCCAGGTGCTCGCCGCCGCGGTCGGCGCGGCGGCCCGGGTGGCGCTGCGGCAGTGGCTGCACGGCACGAGCGAGGTGCCGTCGATGGCCGGTTTCGTGGTGCCGTCCGCGCCGCTGCCGGACCTCGTCCGGGCCGCGCTGCTGCCGCTGGCCCCGGCGCTCGACGCCGCCGCGCCCTGACCCACCGCGGCGGTGGACCCCCGCCCCCGCCGGGTGGGAGCCGGTCGCGCGTGGTGCCGACGCGCGGTCCGGTCCCGACCCGACGGGAACGGGTGTCCGGGGTGGACGGGACCGGACCGGTCCCGACCCGCCGGGGCGGACGCCCCGGGTGAGGTGGTCAGGTACGCGACAGGGCGCGGTCACTGACCGAGGACTGGAGCCCGAACTGCCGGGCCCGGCGCTCGGCGAAATCGGTCAGGCCCTGACTGTCGGCGTAGTCGAGGCTGTAGAGGTCCAGCTCCAACTGGAGCAGCTGCTCGGCGATCTGGGCGTGGAACTCCAGCACGTCGGGCGGCCACGGCGCGTAGCCCTGGTCGGTCCACCGGGCCGAGAACGACTCGAAGACGATCCCGTCGACGATCTCGGCCAGCCGGGGCAGCATGCCGAAACCCCGGTTCGCCAGCAGGTACGCCGGCTCCGCCTCCTCCCGGATCGCGGCGACCAGGGTGAGCAGGTGCGGCACGTCCTCCGGGAAGGTCAGCTCGACGTTGAGCGTGTCCAGGAACAGCCCGGCGAACCCCTGCGCGATCGCCTGCTTCGCCTGCCCCACCACGTGCGACACCCACAGCGGATGGTCGACGTGGACGAACGCGCCACCCCAGTCCGGGTTGCGTTCCTGCCGCTGCCAGGGCGCGGGCGGCCCCTGGTCCTCCGACAGCGACAGATAGCCGAGGGTCTGCACGTCCTGTGCCGCGAGGTAGCGCAGCTCGGCCGGACGGTAGAAGTCCGGTTGCAGCACCACCCGTACGTAGCGGGTCAGTTCGGGCAGGCGGCCGTCGCCGTAGTAGAAGCAGATGGGGCGGCGGCTCATCACGTCCACCCGTGTTCCCGGTACCAGGCGAACGTGCTGCGGACCCCCTCCTCCAGGCTGACGCCCGGCTCGTAGCCGGTCAGCGCGCGCAGCCGGGACAGGTCCGGGCAGCGGCGGGCGACCGATCCCGGCGGCGCGCTCTCGGGCGCGATGGCGGGGCTCACCCCGGCCACCCGCAGGACCAGCTTCGCCAGGTCGCCGATGTTGGTCTCCTCGCGGTCGTTGCCGATGTGCACGATCTGCCCGGCGGCGGCCGGTGCCGCCATCAGCCGCACCATCGCCTCGACCGCGTCGTCGACGTGGCAGAACGCCCGGAACTGGTCGGCCCCGGGGACGGGGAACGGGTCGGCCCCGCGCAGGGCGCGCAGCGACATCTCCGGGATGACGTGGTCGGCACCCATCCGGGGGCCGTACACGTTGTGGAACCGGCCCACCACGGTCTCGAACCCCCGGGCCCGCGCCGTGTGCAGGAAGGCGGCCTCGCCGAGCAGCTTGCTGGCCGCGTACGCGAACCGTGGCGCGGCGATGTCGGAGATCATCGGCGGCACGGTCTCGTCCGTCGGCACCGGCACCACCCCGGCGGTCACGCCCCCGGCGTAGACCTCGCTGGTGGAGGCGAAGAAGACCCGCTCGCCCGGGGCCACCCAGTCGAGCAGGTGCAGCGCCGACAGGGTGTTGACCCGGATCACCCGGGCCGGGTCCTGCTCCACGTTGCGCACGCCGACCACGGCGGCGAGCAGGTAGATCTGGTCCCAGCCGGTGGGCAGCGCGGCCCAGGTGTCCGGGTCGGTCAGATCGCCGGAGACCACCTGCACGGCCGGGTCGGCGCGCAGCCGGTCCAGGTCGGCGTCGTCGCGGCCCCGGGAGAAGTCGTCCACGATGGTCACCCGGTGCCCGTCGGCGACGAGCCGGCGGGCCAGGTGCAGGCCGATGAAGCCGGCCCCGCCGAGCAGCAGCGCCCTCATGCCGACACCGCCCCGGCGGTCGCCGCGCCCGCACCGGCCGCCCCGGCGGGGGCGGGTGGCAGGTACCCCAGCCCGGCGTAGCGGACCCCGGCGGCCAGCACCGCGTCGGCGTCGAGCACCCGCCACGAGTCGTAGACGAACGCCGGTGGCGTCGCGCCGAGCACCTCCGGCACCCGCAACGCCCGGTAGTCCGGGTGGTCGTTGATGATCAGGACGGCGTCCGCCTCGGTGAACGCCTTGTCCAGGCTGACCGGTTCGCCGCCGTACTGGCGGATCACGTCGTCGGTGACCATCGGGTCGTGGCCGAGGACGGTGACCCCGGCGGCGGAGAACACCCGCATCATCGGCTCGATCGGGGTGCCGCGCATGTCGTCGGTCGCCGGCCAGCCCTTGTACGCCCAGCCGAGCACCGCCAGCCGGGCACCGAGGCTGCGTCCGCGCGCCTCGACGAGCATCCGGACGACCGTCTCACCGACGTGGATCGGCAGGTACTCGTTGAGCTGGCGGGCCTTGCCGACGAGGAACGGCCGGCGGTCACCCGCGCTGTCGATCATGATGTACGGGTCCTTGGAGAGGCAGCCGCCGCCCACGTACCCGGGCTTGGCGAGATCGGGGCGCGGGTAGTCGACGTTGGCCGCCCGGATCACCTCCAGCGGGTCGAGGCCGTGCCGCTCGGCGACCAGCGCGATCTCGTTGCCGAACGCGTAGATCAGGTCGGTGTGGCAGTTGTTGGACAGCTTCACCAGCTCGGCGGCCTCCAGGCTGGAGACCGGGACGATGGTGCGGACCAGCCCGTTGAAGAACTCCGTCGCGGCGAGCAGGCTGTCGTCGTCCAGCCCGCCGATCACCTGCGGCAGCTCCACCAGCTCCCGCAGCGCCTGCCCCTGGATGGTGCGCTCCGGGGCCATCACCAGCTTCACCCGCTCGCCCCAGGCGGCCTGGAGCTCCGGCAGCACCACCCGGCGGCTGGTGCCCACCGGCACCGTGCTGCGGACCACCACCAGGGTGTCCGGCCGGCAGCTCGCCGCCACCACCCGGGCGGCGGCGGCCAGGTTCGCCAGGTTGGGCCGGTGGGTCATGTTGTCCACCGGCGTCGACACGCTGATCACCGCCACGTCGACGGTGTCCCTGGGCAGGTCGGCGGCGACGTGGATGCGCGTGCCGAGGTGGGCGGCGAAGACCTCCTCGATGCCCGGCTCGAAGATGTGCGGCCGGCCGTGCGACAGCGCGTCCAGCACCGCCGGTGACACGTCCGCGCCGTACACCGTGAAGCCCTTGTCGGCGAGGGCGGCGGTGAGGGTGAGCCCCACGTAGCCCAGGCCCACGACCCCGATCTTCATGCTCATCTGCTGTCCTCTCGTGTGCGGGTGTGTCGTGAAGGGGAGCGGTCCGCCGGGCTCACCGCGCCTCGCCGGCGGCCCAGATGTCCTTGATCGACGTCGCCAGGTCACGCACCGGCGACCAGCCCAGCCCGGCGGCCCGACCGATGTCGGCCTGGATCCAGTCGACCGCCTGCGAGCGCTGCGGCCCGGACCCGGCCTCGCGGACCCGGCCCCGGTAACCCGCCGCCTCGGCCAGCAGCGCGACCGCCTCCCGGGCGGTGACGGCCCGGCCGCTGCCGGCGTTGACGACCCGGTGCCGCAGCGTCGGCGCGAGGACCGCCGCGACGATCAGCGCGGCCAGGTCCCGTACGTCGACGAAGTCCCGGTACGCCGACAGCGGCCCCAGGGTGATCTCGGCGGCCCCGTCGTCCAGGGCGGCCCGCAGCCGGGCCGCCGCCCGACCGAGCAGGTTCTCCTGCGACATGCCGGGGCCGATCGGGTTGAACACCCGCAGCGAGACCGCGTCGACGTCGCCGGCCTCCCCGGCGAGCTGGAACAGCCGGGTACCGGCCAGGTGGCTGACGCCGTACGCGCTGACCGGCCGGGCCGGGTCGTCCTCGGTGACCGGGACCCGGTCCGGCACCGGCCCGTACTCGCCGGCCGAGCCGAGCCGGACCAGCCGGGCCCGGGGTGCCGCGGCGGCGGTCGCCTCCAGCAGCTTCGCCGCGACCAGGGTGTTCGCCGTGACCAACTGCCCGGCGGAGCCGGTGAGGGCGCCCACGCAGTTGACCACCGCGTCCGGGGCGACCTCCCGCAGCAGCCCGGCCAGCGCGTCCGGCGTGCTGTCGAGCAGGTCGAGGGTGGTCCGTCCGGGACAGACCACCTCGGTCACCCGGGGGTCCGCCGTCAGCGCGTCGCGGGCGTGTCCGCCGATGAACCCGGACGCCCCGAACAGCAGCACCCGGGTCACGTCAGCTCCCCGGCGCCCACCACGCCCGTCAGGTCGACGGCCAGCGGCTCGCCGACGGCCCCCACCGGCTCGCCGACGGGCACCTCCACCGGGGCCGGCCCGGCCGGCAACAGGATCGGCTTGAGCTGGTGGAACGACCGGTTCGCCTCGTCGTAGTCCTCCGGCCGCCCGATGTCCAGCCAGAACCCGTCGAACGGGTACGTCATCGGCGGGTCGCCGCCCGCGAGCAGGTCCAGCACGAGCTGGTCGAAGCCGAGGGCCAACCCGGCCGGGTAGGGCTCCAGGGTCCGCCGGGACATCCCGTAGACGCCCATGCTGACCGGGTAGCGCAGCGCCGGCTTCTCCCGGAACCCGACGACCCGGCCGGCGTCCACGTCGAGCACGCCGAAGTCGATCCGGTGCACCCGTTCGGACGTCGCCAGGGTCAGCCCGGCCCCGGAGAGCTGGTGGGTGCGCAGCAGGTCGCCGTAGTCCAGGTCGGTGAGGACGTCCCCGTTCATCACCAGGAACTCGTCGGGCAGCCGGTCCTTGAGGCCGAACAGCGGGCCGACCGTGGACAGCGGCCGGTCCTCCTCGATGTAGTCGATGGTCAGCCCCCACCGGTTGCCGTCGCCCACGAACGCCCGGATCAGCGGGCCGAGATGGTTGATCGCCAGGGTCACCGAGGTGAACCCGCGCGAGGCGAGCTGGTCGAGCACGATCTGCAGGATCGAGTGGCTGTCCCCGATCGGCATCAGGGGTTTCGGCAGCGTCGTCGTGTACGGCCGGAGCCGCACCCCTTTGCCACCGGCAAGGATCACCGCGTGCAACCGGACCTCCCCATAGGTCTCAAGTGGACTATCGGTAGTGCCGAACCTGCCCGATCACCGGAACCAGACCGAGCGCGAACAGCGCCTGGAGCAGCAGCACGCTGCCCAGGTAGAGCGAGGTGTCGGTGACCGCGCCGCCGACCTGCCCGAGCAGCGGGGCGACGCCGAGCA
Source organism: Micromonospora sp. S-DT3-3-22 (assembly GCF_015354745.1). NCBI lineage: Bacteria > Bacillati > Actinomycetota > Actinomycetes > Micromonosporales > Micromonosporaceae > Micromonospora > Micromonospora sp. S-DT3-3-22. Next base: position 22,477 of record NZ_JACGMO010000037.1, on the reverse strand, counting down.
GCGCGCCGACGCCGACGTGCAGCACGATCACGACGGTCATCGACAGGCACAGCCAGCCGTACCGGCCCTGACCGGCCAGCAGGAACGCCAGGTAGTACGCCCCGGCGAGAGCGACGTGGGCGGCCGTCATCACCACCCCGGCGGTGGACAGCACGCCGGCCCGGCCGAGCGCGACGAGCAGCAGCACCCCGAGCACCGCCGGCACCGCGAGGCAGAACGCGACCTCCCGGCCGATGGTGCGCCAGATCCCGACGACGAAGGCGCGCGGGAGCCGGGCCCGCCGGGACAGGGCGACCCCGCTCGCCCAGAACCGGCTGGTCCGCCACTCGACGAACCCCATGGACAGGATCAGCGGCACCGCCGACGCCGCGACGTCCCACTGACCCAGCAGGTAGGGCGCCTGCGCGTGGAAGAGCAGCGTCGCCGAGCAGAGCCCGTACCCGGCGACGCCGAGCAGGGCGGGCCGCGCCGGCCAGAGCGGGTCGCGGGGGGCCGGCTCCGTCGACCGGGCGGCGGCCCGGGTGGCCCACAGCCCGGCGACGAACGCGGCCAGCACGCCGAGGGCCGCCGCGCCCACCGCCCAGCGCCGTGCCGTCACCCCGCCGTCGACCAGGAACACCCCGCTGGCCAGGACGGCCGGGACCAGCGCGGCGGCCAGCCACCCCTCTCGCCGGTAGAAGATCAGCAGCGTGCTGGCCAGCTGGTAGGCCAGTTGGCAGACCATCATCGCGGCCAGCGGCAGCCCGCCGTACGGCAGCATCAGGGCACCGGTGGCCAGGCCGAGCAGCACAGCGGTCAGGGCGGCGATCCGCAGCACCCGGCTGGCCGAGCGGGCCCGGCCCAGGCCGAGCAGGCGGAACGCCGCGTAGGCGACCACCCCCGACCAGACCCAGCCGACCGTGCCGGCGAGGATCATCCCGGCCACCAGTCCCGAGCGTCCCACCACCGACAGGACGGCCGGGAACGCGGCGCTCGGCAGCACGTACAGCAGGCCGTGGGAGATCGTCCGCAGGTCGCCCCGCCGGTCCCGGCCGGCCCCCGGCGTGGCGGCCGGCCGCTGCTCGACCGCCGGGGCCGGGCCCAACCGTCGGAACACCTCGGAGGCGAGGACGAAGACGTCGCGGTAGCCGTACTCGACCTGGGCGCCCCGGTCGGTGTGCCCGTCCGCCTCCAGGGCGGCGGCGACCTGGAGCGCGTCCACCGCGCGGACCAACCGGGGCCGGACCCGCTCGACCAGGTCGTCCACCGGGTCGGTGGAGATCCGGGGCAGCAGGATGGTGCGTTCGGGGCTGTCGGACGGCCCCGGCTCGGTCGTCATCGTGGCGACGGGGCGGAACAACGGATCGGTGACGTCCGGGTCGGTGGCCTCGGTCATCAGCGGCCACCGGTGGTACGCATGATGGCGATCGTGGTTTCGTCGTCGTCCGGCCCCGGCGCGGCCGGCTGCGGCAGCTCCGGCGCGGCCGAGTTCGGGTCGTGGCGGGTCCGGTACGCCGCCGCCGAGTACTGCTCGGGCCCCCGCTGGCGGGGCACCCGCCCGGCCAGCGGCGACACCTCGGGCCGGACGGCGGCGGGCGTCGGCTCGGGGCGGACGGCGGCCGGCGGCATGGCGACGGGGGCCACCTCGGGCCGGACCGTGGGCGCGGCGGGGCGGGCGGTGACGGACGCCACCCCGGGCCGGGTCGGCCGGTTCGGGACCCGGACGAAGCCCTGGGCCTGACCGCGCAGGTGCTTCGGCGCGGGCGACGTCCCGCGCGGCGCGGCCAGCCCCTCGTAGATGTCGCGGTACGCCTGCAACGACCGTTGCAGGGTGAACCGCTCCAGCACCCGTTCCCGGGCGGTCGCCCCCAGCCGCAGCCGCAGCTCCCGGTCGTTGAGCATCCTGACGCAGGCGGCGGCGATCGCGGCGACGTCGCGCGGCGCGACGACGAAGCCGGTGTCACCGACCGCCTCGGCGACCCCGCCGACGTTGGTGCACACCGTCGGCCGGCCGCACGCCATCGCCTCCACCACGGTGTAGGGGAAGCCCTCGGAGATGCTGGTCAGCGCCACCAGGCTGCCCGCGTGATACGCCTCGACGGCGCTGCCGACCCGCCCCTCCAGGACGGCGTGGCCGGTCAGCCCGAGTTCGTCGATCAGCGCCTCGCAGCTTTCGTGGTAGACCTTGTTGGCGGCCGGCGTGCCGCCGAAGATGCGCAGCCGGGCGTTCGGGATCTCGGCCCGGACCAGCGCGAACGCCCGGATCAGGGTGTGCAGGTCCTTCAGCGGGTCGATCCGGCCCATGAACGAGATGGTCGGCACGTCCGGCTCGCCGGCGGCGGGCGGGAACTCGTCCGGGTCGACGCCGTTGTACATCGTCCACATCCGCTCGGGGTCGGCGCCGTTGTGCAGCTGCCAGCGCCGGTTGTACTGCGAGTGCGGGGCGAGCGCGCCGGTGATCAGGTAGGCCGCACCGGCGAGCGAGCGGAAGAAGCTCAGCACCAGCACCCGGACCGGGTGCGGCGCGTCGTCGTGCAGGTAGGAGATGTAGCGTTCGCGCAGGTAGATGCCGTGCTCCGAGAGCACCAGCGGGGTGCCGTACGTCCAGGTGGCCGCCATCCCGACGAGCGTGGCGAGACCGTTCATCGACGAGTGCACGATGTCGGCGCGGACCGGTGGCGCGCTCAACGGCCGGAGCATGTGCGAGATGAGCCAGGCCGCCTCCAGCGCGTCGGCGACGGTGGGCGCGGGTCCGGTCTCCTCGACCCGCAGCGTGTGCCAGGCCTCCAGCATCATCCGCAGCGCCTCGTTGGACAGCAGGGCAGCGCCCAGGTCACCGCCGCCGGAGGCGTACTCGAACATGCCGCGCAGGGCGAGCAGGAAGGTGCTCCGGTTGACCGCCCCGGCCTGGGAGCGGGTCGACTCCAGGGGGGTGACCAGGGCGCGCAGGAACACCTCGTAGGACTGCATGAACTCGGTGCCGGGCCGCCCGGAGGGGACCAGCACCCCCCGCCGGGGGCGGCGGCCTGTCGGCCGGCCGCCCCACAACGGGATCGAGTGCACGCGGTCGAGGTTGGCCGGCCGGTCGAACACCGGCTCCTCGGTGCCGTCCACGGTGAGCGCCACGACCTCCCACCGGTAGTCCGGCATTCCCCGGATGAGCTGTTCGCACCAGATGCTCACCCCACCCATCGCGTACGGGTAGGTGCCCTCCGAGACCAGCGCGATCCGCACCGGTTTCCCCCGTTCCTCTGTGCTTGTCTGAGCCGTCCCGCGCTACGCGCGGGGAGCGGCGGTGAACGTCACGGCGGTGTTCGCCGCCAGCGTCACCGGGACGGTGACGTCGGTGCCGTAGGTGCCGGCGCCGGCGGTGGACGCGGCCACGCCACCGAGTTGCAGCGAGCCGGCGGCCGGCGAGGTCACCGTGATCTCCCCGGTGGTCCGGTCGTAGATCGCCGACGCCCCGGCGGTCAGCGCCGCGAAGTGGGCCGTGCGGGTCCGGGTGTAGGCGGCGATGTCGGTCCACGCCGAGTTGAGCAGCGGCACCGAGTAGAGCGAGTCGTACTTGGTCAGCACCGCGCCGACCCAGTCGGTGAGCAGGCTGTCGCCCGAGCCGTAGTCACGCACGTTGGCGATGTGGAACGTGTGCGAGTAGATCGAGCCGGACGACACGTGCTGCAACCCCACCGTGGACTCGTAGTCCAGGACCTGGGCGTAGGTGCGGTCGGTGGGCCAGTACGGGAAGAGGCCGTTCGGGCCGTAGAAGGAGTTGTAGAAGTGCGCCTCCTCCGCCTGGTTGGTGGTGTGGTAGGCGATGTTCGTCGGCCAGCACGGCACCACCGCGATGCTCGGGTCCATCGGGTGCGCGGTGGACCCGTTGAAGTTCGCCGGCACGTGGCTGGCGAACGACATGTTGCCGGCCAGCGTGGTGATGCCGAGGTCCCCGGCCGCCTCGATCAGGTCCGGGTTGGACGCGGTGAGGCCGTGGTCGGTGAGCACGCCGCTGGAGTTGTTGTAGACGCCGAGGCCGGAGTACTCGGGGGTCTTGAGCACGGTGGCCGGCGGGTTCAGCCCGATGGCGGTGCCCGCGGTCTGGTTCTCGCTGATCTCTTCGTGGTTGGTGGCGTAGTCCGTGGTGTTCAGCGCCGGGTGGCTCAACGTGTGGTTGATCCACCGGAAGTTGTTCTTCAGGCACTTCGTGGTGGCGGTGAGGGTGTTGGCATCCCCGTTGGGGCTGCACGTGTTGCCGGCAAACGGGTCGATCTGCGCGCCGTTGTAGGGGATGTTGAAGGTGAAGCCCGAGGCCAGCGGGTGCGCGGTGCGCAGCGCGGTCTGCTTCGCGTCGAGGTTGACCGCGTCGTGCCCGGTGACCCGGATCGCGGGGCCGTAGTCGACGGTCCCGTCGTCCATGTAGTGGGCCGAGGCGGCGAACCAGTCGTCGATGTCGACGTTGAGGTGGTGCTTCTGCTCACCGAGGAACAGGCCCTTGGTCGCCCACCGGAACAGGCCGTAGACCAGCAGGTCCGCGTGGAGGAGGTACTGGTTCGCGGTGAAGGTCAGCGCGATCCGCTCCCGGCCGTCGGTCGACGTGGTGCTCACCGCCAGCACGTCGGAGCCGTTGGTCATCAGGGCCTGGGCGTTGCAGCCGGCCCGGATCGAGGTGCGGTAGACGTACGACTGGGTGATCGGGATCTGGGCGGTGCTCTTCAGGTAGTCGAAGACCGCCGCGCCGCTGCTGGTCAGCGAGACGGGCAGCGGGGTCTCACCGACCGCGCCCTCACCTGCGGAGTTGAGGCAGTAGTCCTCCGGCCAGGTGCCGTAGCTGGTGTAGAGGGCGACCTGGCGCACCTCGAAGTTGCGCTCGTAGGCCCAGAGGGTGTTCCACTCCGTGCTGGTCAGGCCGCTGAGGTAGTTACCGCCCGACTCGTAGAGCTGCATGCTGTTGGTGAGCAGGACCGCGTTGTACTTGCCCACCCCGTTGCCGTCGACCAGCGTGCTCGCCGAGATCGTCTGGGTGGTGGTGTAGAGGATGTCGTAGCTCGCGCCGACCCGGTTGAGGGTGGTGGTGAGCGTGGCCACGCCGAAGTCCGCCGGGTCGGTGGCCAGGATCAGCGCCTTCAGCGCGACCTTGTCGTTGATCGCCTGGGTGCCCACGCCGCCGCTGCGGGCACCCGTCGGTGACGGGGCGACCTTGACGGTGCCGGCCCGGGTGGGCAGCGGGCCGGGACGGGCCTCCTTCTTGCTCGCGATCTGGCCGAGGCCGGGTGCGCTCGGCGGCTGGGCCAGCGTGCCCGGCGCGGCCGGCGGCTGGGCGAGGCCCGGGGTCTGGGTGCCGAGCAGGACCGTGAGTGCGGTCAGCCCGGCGAGGGCGAATCGGTTCGCGCGACGGCGCGCAGGTCCGGTGTGGACCATCTGGTGACCTCCGATGAGGAGATGTGAACAATGCCGCCGATCCTGTATGGACGGCGGGGTTGCCATCGAAGGCTAGCAATTGTTCGTGCGGATTCCGCGCATGATCCTGTCGCATGTGGAGCATTGACGCAAGCGGGGTCGGGTGTTAGTGCCGTGCGTACGAAGTCGCCTTCCGGTAACGCGCTTTGCGCTGATCTTGGTGATGTTGCCGGTCGGCGTCAGGTGCGCTGACGTGCTCTTTTCCGAAGTGATCGAAACACCTCATTCACGTTCACTTCACACCGCTGTAGCCGCAGGTGGCCAGAATGTGGTCGGCGGTCGGGTGTGGAACGTCGCGCGCATCGGCCATTCGCTCCGGTCGGACCAATTGAGGTGCGGCAAGAGTGGCCGATCAGTCCATGCTGGCCCACCGATCAGCCGATTGCCCGCCCGTCCCTTCGGCTGGTGCCGGCCGCAGCGCCGCCCGCAGGTCGTGCCGGAGTCGGTCGAACTCGACGTTTTCCCAGGTGGGAGACCTTCGGCGAAGGTGCCACCGGGGGCGGCCTGCGCCTTTTGTCGGGCAATCGCTTGATCGACGGCACATCGTGGAGAATGTTGACTTTCTGGGACCGGGACGGCGGGTGAACCCGTCCGGAAATGGCGAATACCACAGCGCTGACCGTCGAATCAGCCAGTTTCGGCGGAAGCGGTTCCCAGCGTCAGGAGTTGCCCATTCCCAGTCAATGGAAGCCGTCCGCTGTCCCCGCTATCAACGCCTCCCCGGCCAAATCGTTTTGCTTCCCCGATCGATTTCGTGGAACTTCCACGGTACGCAAATGCAGGAGTGGATGTGCGCCGCCGCCAGTCGGTCGGCGCGACCTGATGAAACGGCAGGCACCGGATCCGACCGCCCCGGCTGAGTCCGCACTCGACGCATCGGGCGGCCGGTCCGGCGGCACCGGTCGCGCAGTTTTCCCGCACCGTCGCCGGTGGCGTCAGGGCTGCCGCAGGTCGGGGGTGGTGACCAGCAGGAGCGTCGAACCGGCCGCGAAGACCGCCGCGCCGACGAAGACCAGACCCGGCGACGCGTGGACCAGCGACCAGGCGAACGCCGTACCGGCCAGCACCGGCACCACGGTCTCGGCGGCGGCGCCGACGCCGGTCAGCGCCCCCTGCACGGTGCCCCGCCCGTCGGCGGGCACGACCCGGGACAGCCACGACTGCGCGGCGGCGCCACCGGTCGAGGCGAGCACACCGACCGCCAGGAGCAGGTACAGCAGCCAGGGTGCGGTCACGAACGCCGTACCCGCCAGCCAGACGACGCCGAGCAGGCCGCCGACGGTCGGGCCGGCGACGAACCCGAGCCCCGACGCAGCACCCACCAACCCGTACGCGCGGGCCCGTGCCCCGGGGGCGGTCACGTCGGCGAGGTACGCGTTGACCACCGTGTACGTGCCCGCGCAGGCACCGGCGAGGGCGTGGAACAGCAGCAGCGTCCACGGGGCGGGGGAGGCCGCGTGGGCCAGCCAGTCGACGCCGAGGCAGCCCACCGACCCGAGCAGGACCGGCCGCCTGCCGTACCGGTCGGCGAGCCGTCCGAGCAGCGGCGCGACGACGAACTGCAGCAGGCCGTAGACCGAGCCGAGCAGGCCGGACCAGCGGGCAGCGGCGGCGGCGTCCCCGGCGACGTCGGCCAGCAGGGCCGGCACGACGGGCACGACCAGGCCCAGCCCGAGCATGTCCAGGACGACGGTGACGAGGAGGAACGAGAGGGCGGGCGGGCGGCGCACGGCGACTCCTGGTGGCGAGGGGACAGGCCCCCCTCGCCACCCACGGCCAGCCGCAGGTACGGAGGATCAGATTATCGGTGCCGTCAACCGGTTTTCGTCGTCACCGGCCTCGGATCAGCCCCGGCAGCCGGCCGGGCTGTCGCCACCCGACGGCACGGAGGCGACCACCGCGTCCGAGATCGGGGTGAGCCACTGCAACGCCCCCTCGTACGCCCGGGGCACCGTCACCGTGACGGCGGTCTCCCGGTCGAGCGTGGTGAGCACGGTGGCGTCCGACCGCTCGTCGGCATACCAGCAGACCCGGTTGACGGTCCACACGTCGGCGGTGGCGTCCACGGTCGGCTCGGCGCCACCGCAGGCCACGGTCAGCGCCGGGTCACCGTAGGCGGCGTTCTGCTCGGCACCGGCGGTCACCGGACGCTGGGCGAGGTCCCGCACGGTGGCCGGCAGCTGCGACACCAGCGCCCGGCACACCACCCCCGGCCGTTCGGCCAGCGCCGGGGCGGGCATCGCGACCGGGGCGCTGGACCGGGGCCCGGCGCTGGTCGGCGACGGGTCCGGCGCGGCGACCGGCGCGTCCGGGGAGAGCTTGGCGAAGGTGAAACCCGCCACGGCCACCGTCACCGGCACGGCGACCAGGGTGGCCCACAGCGCGGCCCGCCGGGTCGACCGGTCCACTGCCGGCCGGTCGGCGGCGGGCGCGACGTCGGTCGGGGTCTCGGGGGAGGAGGTCTTCTCGTCCACTTACAGGCGCACCACCGAACACGTGAGGGTGCGGGTGATGCCGGGCACCATCTGCACGTTGCTGACGATCAGTTTGCCGAGTTCGTCGACGGTGTTCGCCTCGGTGAGGACGACCACGTCGTACGGCCCGGTGACGGCGTCGACGCGTACCACGCCGGCAAGATCCGCGATCAGACCGGCCACGTCCCGCGCCCGGCCCACCTCAGTCTGGATGAGGATGTACGCCTGTACCACGACTCGACCTCCGTCCGTCGCCGCCCGGGGCGGCCCGAAGGGTGAAAATACCCTACGGAGCAGGCGTGATCCCTATCGGTGGTCGCGGGTAAGCAGCTAGCGAGCGTGTCGGAAGGAAGACATGGGTGTCGCGGACGTGGGCGAGTTCGGCCTCATCGACCGGGTGACCACCCGGCTGACGTACGGATCGTCCTGCCTGCTCGGGCCGGGCGACGACGCCGCCGTGGTGGCCGCCCCCGACCGGCGGGTGGTCGCCTCCACCGACGTGCTGGTCGAGGGGCGGCACTTCCGGCGGGACTGGTCGAGCGCGCGGGACGTCGGGCACCGGGCGGCGGCGGCCAACCTCGCCGACATCGCCGCGATGGGCGCGACCCCCACCGCCCTGCTGGTGGCGCTCTGCATCCCCGCCGACCTGGACACCGCCTGGGTGGAGGAGTTGGCCGACGGGCTGGCCGCCGAGGCGGCGCTGGTCGACGCGGGGGTGGTCGGCGGGGACATGTCCGCCAGCGCCACCCTGACCATCGCGGTGACCGCCCTCGGCGACCTGGCGGGCCGGCCGCCGGTGGTCCGCTCCGGGGCCCGGCCGGGTGACGTGGTGGCGCTCGCCGGCCGCACCGGCTGGGCCGCCGCCGGGCTGACCGTGCTCTCCCGGGGGTTCCGCACCCCCCGGGTGCTGGTCGAGGCGTACCGGCGGCCGGAGGTGCCCTACCCGGCCGGGCCGGAGGCCGCCCTGCTCGGCGGCACCGCCATGATCGACGTGTCGGACGGGTTGCTGGCCGACCTGGGCCACCTGGCGAAGGCCAGTGGCGTCGGGGTCGACCTGCGCCGGGACGCCTTCGAGGTGCCCCCGCAGATGCGCGACGCCGCCCAGGCGCTCGGCGTCGACCCGTACACCTGGATCCTGGCCGGTGGCGACGACCACGCCCTGGTCGCCACCTTCCCCCCGACGGTGGCGCTGCCGCCGTCGTGGCGGGCGGTGGGCCGGGTGGTCGAGGGCGGCGGGGTGACCGTCGATGGTGACGCGTACGACGGACCGGCCGGCTGGGATCACTTCCGGTAAGGGGCGGTCGTACCCTTCACCCGTGAGTGAGATCGAGATCCGGCCGCTGGGCTTCGACTCGCCGGTGGCCCAGACGCTCATCCGGGCGACCATGGCCGACCTGGGCGTCCGGTACGGCGGCAGCGGCGACGAGACCCCCATCGACCACACCGAGTTCGTCCCGCCGCACGGCGATTTCCTCGTCGCCCACCTCGACGGCGAGCCGGTCGGCTGCGCGGGGTGGCGCAGCCACGGCACGGACGCCGCCGAGCTGAAACGGATGTACACCACCCCGGTCGTGCGGGGGCGCGGGGTGGCCCGCGCCCTGCTCGCCGCCATCGAGGAGTCGGCCCGCAGGCACGGGCGCAGGCGGATCATCCTGGAGTGCGGTGACCGGCAACCCGAGGCGGTCGCCCTCTACACCTCGGCGGGGTACGAGCGGATCGCCAACTTCGGCTACTACGCCGACGCCCCCGGCTGCCTGTCGTTCGGCCGGACGCTCTGACCGGTCGTCCGGCCCGCCGGTTCCGGTCGGAGCGGCGGGACCGGACCGTCGGCCCGGCGGGTGTCAGGCGACGGTGAACCGGAGCCGGTCGGCGCCGGCCCGGGCGGTGGCCGCCGCCTCGGCCGGGTCGGCACCCCAGGCCAGCACGTGCCCGCCCCGGCGCACCGACGAGGTGACCTCGCCGATCCGGTCCCCGACGGCCACGTCGAGCTGCACGGCGAGCACGCCGGGCACCCGGCGGGCGTCGCGCAGCCCGTCGACCGCGGTCAGCGTCCCCGGCGGCGGCAGCAGGAACTCCACCGCCGCCGCCCCGGACGGCCGGGCCGGCAGCCGGGGCCGCTCGCCGCGCAGCGTCCGCAGGTAGGCGTCGATGAAACCGCACTCGTACGCCACCGAGATCAGCGCGGCGATCATGTCGCCGGGCAGCCGGGCGGCGCACTCCACCAGCGTCGGCACCCCGTCGGCGACGATCCATTCGCTGTGCAGCACACCGGTGCGGAAGCCGGCCGCCGCAGCCAGCCGGGTGGCCGCCGCGACGAGTTCCGCGCGGCCGTCCGCCGGTAGCGCCGAGGGGACCGTGTGCCCGGTCTCCACCGGTCGACGACCGGGCAGCACCCGCTTGTCGGTGACGTTGCCGAAGCACACCTCGCCGTCGACGACCAGCAGTTCGACGCTGTACTCCGAGCCGACCAGGGTCTGCTCGACCAGCACCTCGGTGGGCAGGTCGGTGGCCGCCTCCACCGGCGCCTCCGGGGCGGCGGTCGCCGACCAGGCCGCCGCCACGTCGTCACCGGCCCCGACGAGTTGCACGCCGAGGCTGCCGGAGCGGCGGGTCGGCTTCAGCACGCACCGGCCACCGAACCGGGCCGCGAACGCCGCCGCCCGCTGCGGGGAGTCGACCAGCTCGTACGCCGGGTTGGCCAGCCCGGCCCGGTCGGCCAGCAGGCGCATCCGGTGCTTGTCGGAGAACACGTCGGCGGCCTGCGGGCCGGCGCCGGGCAGGCTCAGCCGTTCGGCGAGCCGGGCGGTGGCACCGACGGCGTACTCCAGGCCGGGCATCACCAGCCGGGCGGTGGTGAGCCCCGGCTCCCGGGCGAGCAGCTCCTCGACGTCCAGGCCGGTCTGGTAGCGGGCGGGCACCACCCGGGAGACCACCGGCAGCCGGGCCGCCGTCGCGGTGACGTCCCGCCGGGCGATGATCTCCGGCTCCTCGACGAGCACCACGCTGCCCGCCGGCAGTTCCTCGGCGAACCAGTGCAGCATGCCGAGCGAGGCACCCACGACGATCATCTCGTCACGGCCCAGGTCGAGGTCCAACGGTCGTCCTCCGTACGGGTCGGCCACCGGGTTGCGGGGACACGACAGTACCGGCGGGCCGGGCGGCCCGCCGGTACTGATCGGAGCTGGGGCGGTGGAGGTGTCGCCAGGTCAGGCGCGGGTGACCTTGCCGGCCTTGATGCACGAGGTGCAGACCTGGAGCTTCTTGGTGGTGCCCCCACCGGCCGGGGTACGCACCGACTGGATGTTCGGGTTCCAGCGGCGGTTGGTCCGCCGGTGCGAGTGGGACACGTTGTGGCCGAAGCCCGGCCCCTTGCCACAGACGTCGCACACGCTAGCCACGGGATACTCCTGAGATTGATACGTTCATGAGGTCGCCGGCAGGCGCTGCCCGGACAACCTGGCCAGGCTACCCGATGTCCCCCGGGCAGGACCAACCGGCCCGTCCCGGCCCCCGCCGGCCGCCCCGCCCGCCCCGACCCCGCCCGTCCGACCCCGCCCGGGGCGGACCGTAGGACGCGGGGACACGCGCCGGCCGGCCCCGGCGGGTGTCGGTCGCCGCCAGTAGGCTTCTGGCCGTGCTGGACACCCTCGACGCCGCCGCGGTACGCCGCTGGTGCGCGAGCGGTCTCGCCGCGCTGCGCCGGCACCAGGGCGAGATCGACGAGCTGAACGTCTACCCCGTGCCCGACGGGGACACCGGCACCAACCTCGTGCTCACCCTCACCTCCGCGCAGCAGGCGCTGGCGATGGAGCTCGGCACCCTGCCCGAGGACGGCCCGACCGCGCACGGGCAGGCGCTGCGGCTGATGGCGCGGGGCGCGCTGCTCGGCGCGCGGGGCAACTCCGGGGTGATCCTCTCGCAGATCCTGCGCGGCCTCGCCGACGCGCTCGGCGACGTGCCCGCCGTCGCCGGCCGGGCGCTGGCCGCCGCGCTGCGCGACGCCACCACCGCCGCCTACGCCGCGGTGGCCCGGCCGGTCGAGGGCACCGTGCTGAGTGTGGTCGCCGCCGCCGCGACCGCCGCCGAGCGGGCCGACAGCGACGACCTGTGCACCGTGGCCCGGGCCGCCGCCGGGGAGGCGGCCCACGCGCTGGCCCGGACCCCCGGGCAACTGCCCGCGCTCGCCCGGGCCGGCGTGGTCGACGCCGGTGGCCGGGGCCTCTGCCTGCTGCTCGACGCGCTGGTCGAGGTGGTCACGGGGGAGGCCCCGGCCGGGCCGGCGCCGGTGGCCCGCCCGGTGCGTCCGCCGCTGACCGTCGTCCGGGAGACCGGCTCTCCCGGGTACGCCTACGAGGTGCAGTTCCTGCTCGACGCCCCGCCCGAGGCGGTGACCCGGATGCGCGCCGAACTGGCCACCCTGGGCGACTCGCTGGTGGTGGTCGGCGACGCCGGCCCACCCGCCGGGTCCACCACCTGGAACGTCCACGTCCACGTCAACGACGTCGGGGCGGCCGTCGAGGCGGGGGTGGCCGCCGGCCGGCCGTACCGGATCTCGGTGACCCGGTTCGCCGACCAGGCCCCGCCGGCCGACCACCCCGCCACCGACGGCCGGGCGGCCGTGGTGGTCGCGACCGGGGTCGGCATCGCCGAACTCCTCGCCGGGGAGGGGGCGACGGTGGTACCGGGCAACCCGTCCACCGGTGAGCTGCTGGACGCGATCCGGGCCACCGCCGCCGCCCGGGTGGTGGTCCTCCCCAACGACCCGAACACCCAGGCGGTGGCGAGCGCCGCCGCCCGGGAGGCGCACCGGCTCGGGGTGAAGGTCAGCGTGGTGCCGACCCGTTCGCCGGTGCAGGCGCTGGCCGCGCTCGCCGTGCGGGACCCGCAGCGCCGGTTCGCCGACGACGTCATCGCGATGGCCGAGGCGGCCGGGGCCTGCCGCTACGCCGAGGTGTGCCACGCCAGCCGGGAGGCGCTGACCGTCGCCGGCCCGTGCCGGCCCGGCGACGTGCTGGCCCTGGTCGAGGGGGAGGTGCACCTGATCGGCAGCGACCTGGTCGACACCTGCGCCGCCGTGGTCGACCGGATGCTCGGCGGTGGCGGTGAACTGGTCACCCTGCTCACCGGCGCGGACGCCCCGGCCGGGCTCGCCGAGGCGGTCCGGGACCACGTGGCCCGGCGCTGGCCCTTCGTCGAGGTGCAGGCGTACCCGGGTGGGCAACCGCACTATCCGCTCCTGGTGGGGGTCGAATGACGACGTCCGAACCGGCCACGGTGGACACCGCGCTGACGAAGCTGGTCGGGGAGCGCACCGCCAAGGCGCTCGCCGGCCATCTCGACCTGCACACCGCCGGTGACCTGATGTACCACTTCCCGCGCCGCTACGACGAGCGCGGCGAGCACACCGACATCCGTTCGCTGGACGTCGGCGAGCAGGTCACCGTGCTGGCCCAGGTGCAGCGCACGGCCGTACGCCCGATGCGGCAGCGCCGGGGCAACCTGCTGGAGGTGACCGTCGGCGACAACTCGGGCGGGACGCTGACGTTGACGTTCTTCGGCAACCAGGCGTGGCGGGAACGCGAGCTGCGCCCCGGCCGGTGGGGGTTGTTCGCCGGCAAGGTCACCGAGTTCCGGGGCAAGCGGCAGCTCAACGGCCCGGAGTACGTGCTGCTCGGCGAGGGGGGCGAGGGCGAGGCGGCGGCCTCCGAGGAGGTCGAGGAGTTCGCCGGGGCGCTGATCCCGGTCTATCCGGCCGCCGCCGCCGTGCCGACCTGGGTGATCGCCCGCTGCGTGCGGGTGGTGCTGGACACCGTCACCCCGCCGGACGATCCGCTGCCGGCGTCACTGCGGGCCGACCGGAAGCTGGTCGGCATCGGCACCGCGCTGCGCGAGATCCACCGGCCGTCGAGCAGGGAGGAGCTGTACCGGGCCCGTCGCCGGCTCAAGTGGGACGAGGCGTTCGCCGTGCAGCTGACCCTGGTGCAGCGCAAGCTGCGGGCGGCGTCCTGGCCGGCGACGCCGCGCCCGGCGAAGGCGGGTGGCCTGCTCGACGCGTTCGACGCCCGGCTGCCCTACGAGCTGACCCCCGGCCAGCGCGACGTCGGCGTCGAGATCGCCGCCGACCTGGCCACCCCGCATCCGATGCACCGGCTGTTGCAGGGCGAGGTCGGTTCCGGCAAGACGGTGGTGGCGTTGCGGGCGATGCTCCAGGTGGTCGACGCGGGCGGCCAGGCGGCGCTGCTGGCCCCGACCGAGGTGCTCGCCGCCCAGCACCACCGGGGCATGCTCGACCTGCTCGGCCCGCTGGCCCAGGCCGGCGAGCTGGGCGCGGCCGACGACGCGACCCGGGTGGAGCTGGTCACCGGCTCGCTGGGCGCGGCGGCCCGGCGGCGGGCCCTGGCCGAGGTCGCGCAGGGGCGGGCGGGCATCGTGCTCGGCACCCACGCCCTGCTCTACGAGGGGGTCGACTTCGCCGACCTGGGCCTGGTGGTGGTCGACGAGCAGCACCGGTTCGGCGTGGAGCAGCGGGACGCGCTGCGGTCCAAGGCCGACCAGCCGCCGCACGTGCTGGTGATGACGGCCACCCCGATCCCGCGCACGGTGGCGATGACCGTCTACGGCGACCTGGAGACCTCCACCCTGTCCCAGTTGCCGCAGGGGCGGTCCCCGATCGCCTCGCACGTGGTGCCGGCGGCCGAGAAACCGGCCTTCCTGGACCGGGCGTGGCGGCGGGTGCGCGAGGAGGTCACCGCCGACCACCAGGCGTACGTGGTGTGCCCGCGCATTGGTGAGGGACCGGTGGGCGAGGAGGAGCCGCCCCGCGAGGACGACAACGGGCGACGCCCCCCGCTGGCGGTGACCGAGGTGGCGCCGCTGCTGGCCGAGGGGCCGTTGCACGGGCTGCGGATCGGCGTCCTGCACGGCCGGCTGCCCGCCGACGAGAAGGACGCCGTGATGCGGTCCTTCGCCGACGGCGACCTCGACGTGCTGGTCGCCACCACGGTGGTCGAGGTCGGCGTCAACGTCCCCAACGCCACCGTGATGATCGTGCTGGACGCCGACCGGTTCGGGGTGTCGCAACTGCACCAGCTCCGGGGCCGGGTCGGCCGGGGTTCGGCCCCCGGGCTCTGCCTGCTGGTCAGCGAGGCGGCCGAGGGCTCGTCGGCGCGGGAGCGGCTGGACGCGGTCGCCTCCACCACCGACGGGTTCAAGCTGGCCGAACTGGATCTGGAGCAGCGCCGGGAGGGTGACGTGCTGGGCGCGACCCAGTCCGGCCGCCGCTCGCACCTGCGGCTGCTCTCCCTGAGACGCGACGCCGACCTGATCCGCGACGCGCGGGCCGAGGCGGTGGCCCTGGTCGGACAGGACCCGGAGCTGGCGCGGCATCCGGCCCTGGCCGCCTCGGTCGCCGCCCTGGTCGACGAGGAACGCGCGGAGTACCTGGAGAAGGGCTGACCGCCGCCCCGGCGCGCGTGCGCCGGGGCGGCGGCCCGCCGGCCGGGCGTGCCACCGCCCGGCGGGACGGCTCAGGGCTACCGTTTCTCGACGATGGTCCAGCCGGTCCAGCCCCGGTCGGCGACGAGCTTCCGCAATCGCCTGACGACGGGGTGGGCCGCGTCGGCGAACGAGTCCATCAACCGGACGAACGCGGGATCGGGGGTGACCTCCTCCTGCATCGCCAGTTCCCCGTCGGCTTCCGCCTGGGCGAACAGCTCGGCCATCAGGTCGGCCGTCTCGCGCAGCAACTCCTCGTCCTGCCAGTCCTCGGCGATCCGACCGATCAACCGGTAGAGCTGGACGACCTGGGGATTGTCGAGCTGGGCCACCTTGTCGGCCATCAGCCCGGAGATGGCGTCCGGCCACCGGGCCGCCATCAGGATCCACCCGTCGCGTTCGGCCTGCACGGCGACCGGCGGCACCCCGGCGGCGCGGAGCCGGTCCAGGTAGTCGACCACCTCCGCCGGCACGGCGAGGGTGTCACCGTCGCCGAGCCGGGCGATCCGCCGCCGGTGTTCCTGAAGCGTGCGGATCTGGGTCCGCAGCTGGCGGTCGATCCCGGCGATCGCGGCGGCGAACGTCTCCGCGTCGGCGTCGAGCAGTTCCCGGACCCGGGCCAGCGGCACACCGGCCTCGGCGAGGGTGCGGATCCGGACCAGCCGCACCACCGCCGCCGCGTCGTACGTCCGGTAGCCGGAGGCGTCGCGTTCCGGTTCCGGTAGCAGCCCGATCTGGTGGTAGTGCCGTACGGCACGGATGGTCACCCCGGCGTACGACGCCAGCCGTCCGATCGTCAACATGGCCTCAGCCTGCCCGACCCGGGAGCACCGTCAACCGACCCTGCGGCGGTGCACGACCATCGCGCCGCCGTACGCGACGACGAGGAGGCCGGCGCACCAGGCGAGCGCGGTCCACACCTCGCCGCCGACCTGCTCTCCGGCGAGCAGGCCGCGCAGGGCGTTCACGATGGCGGTCACCGGCTGGTGCTCGGCGAAGGCCCGCACCGGGCCGGGCATGGTGTCGGTGGGCACGAAGGCCGAGCTGACGAACGGCAGCAGGATGAGCGGGTAGGAGAACGCGCTCGCGCCGTCCACGGAGGTGGCGGTCAGGCCCGGGATGACCGCGAGCCAGGTCAGCGCCAGGATGAACAGCAGCAGGATGCCGGTGACGGCCAGCCAGGCCAGCGGGCCGGCCCCGGAGCGGAAACCCATGGCGAGGGCGACCAGCACCACCACCACGAGCGAGATCAGGTTGGCGACCAGCGAGGTCAGCACGTGCGCCCAGAGCACGGCCGAGCGGGCGATCGGCATGGACCGGAACCGCTCGAAGATGCCGCCCTTGAGGTCCAGGAAGAGCCGGTACGCGGTGTAGGAGATGCCGGAGACGACGGTGATCAGCAGGATGCCGGGCAGCAGGTAGTTCACGTACCGGTCGGCGCCGGTCCGGATCGCGCCGCCGAACACGTAGACGAACAGCAGCAGGAACGCGATCGGCATGATCGTGGTGGTGATGACGGTGTCCGGGCTGCGGCTGATGTGCCGCAGCGAGCGCCCGAGCAGGGCGGCGGTGTCCGCCAGGAAGTGTCTGGTCATCGGGGTCCTCAGTGGTTCGTGCCGGCGGGGCGGGCGGGGTCCGGGGTGCGGTCGGTGGCGGCGGTGGGTCCGTCGTCGCCGACGATGGCGAGGAACACGTCCTCCAGGGTGGGCTGCTTCTCGACGTACTCGACGGTGGCGGGCGGAAGGAGCTGCTTGAGCTGGGCCAGCGTGCCGTCGGCGATGATCCGTCCGTGGTGCAGCACGGCGATCCGGTCGGCGAGCTGTTCGGCCTCGTCGAGGTACTGGGTGGTGAGCAGCACCGTGGTGCCCCGGCGGGCGAGTTCCCGGACGGCCTGCCACACCTCGATGCGCGCCTGTGGGTCGAGCCCGGTGGTGGGTTCGTCGAGGAAGATCACCGGCGGGTCGCCGATGAGGCTCATCGCGATGTCGAGGCGGCGGCGCATCCCCCCGGAGTAGGTGCCCACCCGCCGGCCGCCCGCGTCGGTGAGCGCGAACCGGCCGAGCAGGTCGTCCGCGACCCGGCCGGGGTCGGGCAGGTGGCGCAGCCGGGCGACCAGCAGCAGGTTCTCCCGGCCGGTGAGGATCTCGTCGACGGCGGCGAACTGGCCGGTGAGGCTGACGGACTCGCGTACCCGCGCGCCCTGGGTGGTGACGTCGAAGCCGTGCACGTGGGCCGTCCCGCCGTCCGGCCGGAGCAGGGTGGCGAGGATGCGTACCAGGGTGGTCTTCCCCGCTCCGTTGGCGCCGAGCAGGGCGAGGATGCTGCCCGGGGCCACGTCGAGGTCCACCCCGCGCAGCACGGGCAGCTCGCGGTAGGACTTCGTCAGGCCCCGGACCTGGATGGCGGGCCCGGGGGCCTGCGGTTTCGTCGACTCTGTCGTGGACATGGCGTCAGCATGCGAGGTTGACGCTGCGGCAGGGTCAAGCCCGAACCGCGCAGGGCGCGTCGACCGGCCGGTCGACGCGCCCTGCGGGCGGGTTGCGGGTCAGACGGTGAAGCGGATGCGCCGACGTCGGGCGACGAGGAAGAGCACCCCGCCGGCCACCAGCAGGGTGGCCGCGCCGGCCGCGATGGCGCCGGCCGCCGCACCGGTCACCGGGAGGCCGCCGTCCTGGTCGCCGCCGCCACCGCCGCCACCGGTGGACGGGCAGTCCTTCGGCTTCTCCCACTTCAGCGGGCCGCCGGAGTCGAGGTCACCGGTGACGGTGACGGTGAGCCCCTTGCTGGCCGGGAAGCTGACCGTCCCGGTCCGGCCGGGCTCGACGGTGAGCTTCTTCGGCTCGCCCTTGCTGGGGGTGAACACCGAGGTCAGCGGGGTGCCGTCCTCCGGGTTGCTGATCCGGAAGATCATCTTGTCGCAGCTCGACTCGTAGCTGGCGTCGGGGGTGCCGACCTCGGGCTGCTGGCAGTCGGCGGGCTTCTGCCAGCCGCCGGTGAAGTCCTTCATGCCGGGGGCGGTGACGGTGATCTCCTGCGCCTCGCCGGCGCTGAGCTTGCGGGTCTCGATCTTGCGCAGCGGGACGGTCACCTTCTCGGTGAAGCCGCCGCTGCCGACGATGGCGAAGGTCGCCTCGGCGTTGCCGCTGCGGTTGACCAGGGTCAGCTCGACGTTGCCGTCGCAGTCGGACTCGGCGATCACCTCCGGCGCCGCCGAGCAGGTGCCCGAGCCGCCGTTGTACCAGGCGCGCGGGCCGGTGGAGCGGGCGCCGATGCCGGTCGGGCTGCCGACCTTGCGGTCGCCGTACCGGTCGCTGGTGTCGGTCAGCGGGTCGATCAGCTTGCTGCCGAAGACGAAGTCGACCTGGGTGTAGCAGTTCGGCACCTCGACGGCGAAGTCGAGGGTGGCCACGCCCAGTTCGCCCGGGGCCACCCCGGTGAACTTCTTGACCGACTTGTCGAGCACGTACTGCGGGACGGCGAACTTTGCCGACGGCGTCACGTACGACACCAGGGCGAGGTCCTGCTCCTCGCCCCGGCACAGCGGGCCGTTGGTCAGGGTGATCGACGCCTTGCCCGCCGGCCCGTCGAAGGTGTGCGTGTAGCGGGCGTCGGCGGCGGCGACGCAGGACGGCGCGGGCTCCCCGCCGGTCCCGGTGGTGGCCGTCGCGCTCGGCGTGGCGGTCGCCGTCGGCGTGGGCGTGGCCGTCGGGGACGGTGAGGCTGAGGTGGCGCCCGCCGGGGCGGTCAGGGCGAGGGCCGTGGCCAGGCCGGCCAGGGTGGCGGCGGTCGCGGCGAGCGGTCGCCGCAGCGACAGCTTTGGACGGATCACGCGTACTCCCGGGGTGAGGGTGCGTCAGGGCGCGGCGGGGGGTGGCGTTGCCGGGTCACGGCATGCGTCGGGAGCGCCGTGACGACGCCGTTGCGGCGCCCCGGCCGGCGGAGCGGCACCGGCACCGGGCCGACCCTAGTGGGCCCGTCGATACGGACACAGTGCACAGCCGGCACCCGGAGTGTTGTTATACATATGAGATCATTGATCTACTCGATGTGATCACGCCGTCACCCGGTCGGGGCGCACCGCGTCGCCGGCCCGCGTCCCCCGTCGCGTAGCGTCACAGGCATGCACAGGGGCAGACCGTGACCCGGATCGTGGCCGGCACGCTCGGCGGACGACGGATCGCCGCACCCGCCGGCGGCGGCACCCGGCCCACCTCCGACCGGGTCCGGGAGGCGCTGTTCAGCGCCGTCAGCGCCGAGGTGGACCTGGACGGGGCACGCTTCGCCGACCTGTACGCCGGCTCCGGCGCGGTCGGGCTGGAGGCGCTGTCCCGGGGCGCGGCGCACGTGCTGCTGGTCGAGTCCGACCCCCGGGCCGCCCGGGTGATCCGGGAGAACGTCGCCGCGCTGCGGGCCGCCCCCGCAGCCCGGTTGGTCACCGGCAGGGTGGCCGGGGTGGTCGCGGCCGGGCCCGGCGACGCGCCGTACGACGTGGTCTTCGCCGACCCCCCCTACGCGGTGCCGGACGACGAGATCACCGCCCTGCTGACCGGGCTGGTCACGCACGACTGGCTCGCCCCCGACGCGCTGGTGGTGGTCGAGCGGTCCACCCGGGGCGGCCCGGTCGGCTGGGTGCGGGGCATCACCGCCGGACGCAGCCGGCGTTACGGCGAGACCACTCTTTGGTACGGTCGCCGATCATGAGACGTGCGGTGTGTCCCGGCTCGTTCGACCCGGTCACCAACGGACACCTCGACATCATCGGACGGGCCAGCCGGCTCTTCGACGAGGTGATCGTCGGCGTGCTGGTGAACCAGTCGAAGAGCGGCCTGTTCACCGTCGAGGAGCGGATCGACATGCTCCGCGAGGTGACCTCCTCGTACGGCAACGTCCGGGTCGCGTCCTTCCGGGGGCTGCTCGTCGACTTCTGCCGGGCGCAGGAGGCGAGTGTGCTGATCAAGGGCCTGCGGGCGGTCAGCGACTTCGACTACGAGTTGCAGATGGCCCAGATGAACATCGGCCTGGCCGGCGTGGAGACGCTGTTCATGCCGACCAATCCGCTCTACTCGTTCCTCTCCTCCAGCCTGGTCAAGGACGTGGCGAAGTGGGGCGGCGACATCTCCTCCCACGTGCCCGACACCGTCCGGCGGGCGCTCCAGGCCCGGCTGACCGTCCCGCGCCCCTGACCGTACGGCCGGCGCGTCGGGCCGGGGTGGTGGCGGCGGTGGTGGCCGGGGCACGACATCATGTGGTGCAGCGCCGAAGCCGGGCGCAGGCCGCATCATGTAGGTCGGCCGACGAACGACAGGAGTGAGGTACCGGTGGACCCGCTCGACCGCATCGACGAACTGATCGCCATGGTGGAGCAGGCGCGCTCCGTCCCGATGTCGCGCAACAACTGCATGGTCGACCGGGGCGAGATGATCGCCGCCCTCGACGAGATGCGCGCCGAACTCCCCGCCGACCTGCGCCGCGCCGCCGCCCTGCTGGAGGAGCGGGACAAGATCATGGAGGCCGGCAAGCGGGAGGCCGACCGGATCATCAGCGAGGGTGAGGCGGAACACGCCCGGCTGGTCTCGGTGAACGAGATCACCGTCTCCGCCGAGCACGAGGGGGCCCGGATCATCGCCGAGGCCCGGGCCGAGGCGCAGCGGCTGCGCGAGGAGGTCGACGACTACGTCGACACCGCGCTGGCGAACTTCGAGCAGTTCCTCACCCGGGCGCTGGCCTCGATCGAGCGCGGGCGGGACAAGATGCACGCGCTGCGGGAGATCGGCACCTTCGGTGGGGACGACGCGGAACGCCCGTTACCCTTCTGAGCGGCACCTCATCCCACCGACGGACGGGTCGGGCGTCGCCCCCGGTTCGACGACCCGGCGGTCGCCCAGGTAACCTTTTTTGTCGGCCTCTCACCGGCCGGAGTCTGACTATGCCCAAACACTCGCCTTCATCACTCAACCCCAGGGCGCCGCTGGTCCTCGACACGAGGGACCTGCCGCGTCGCCCTGGCGCGTTGCGTACGCATCGGCGGGTCGTGCCGGCACCGGCGGACCTCGGCGTGGAGTTGATCGGCGTGCCGGAGGGCGCGGACCTCGACCTCGACCTGAGGTTGGAGTCGGTGTCCGAGGGCGTGCTCGTCTCCGGGACCGTGACCGGTCCCGTCCAGGGCGAGTGCGGTCGTTGCCTGCGCGCGATCGACTACTCGTTGACCGTGAACGTCCAGGAGCTGTATGCGTACGAGAACAGCACCACGGACATCACGACCGACGAGGACGAGGTGGGCCGGATGCAGGACGATCTGATCGACCTGGAGCCGGCGCTGCGGGACGCGGTGGTGCTCACGCTGCCGACCAACCCGCTCTGCCGGGAGGACTGCCCGGGACTGTGCCCCGAATGCGGGGTGCACCGGGACGATCTGCCGGCCGAACACAGCCACCAGCAGATCGACCCGCGTTGGGCGAGCCTGTCGCAACTGAACCGTACAGAGGAGTAGGAACCGTGGCCGTCCCCAAGCGCAAGATGTCGCGCAGCAACACCCGGTCCCGCCGGGCGAACTGGAAGGCGGCTGTGGTCGCGACCGTGGCCTGCCCGCAGTGCAAGTCCCCCAAGCTGCCGCACGCGGCGTGCTCCGTCTGCGGCACGTACAACGGCCGCCAGGTTCTCGAGGTCTGACCTGGACGCCGAGTGACACCCCCGACCACGGGTCGGGTGGCGCGCGCACCCCGGCGATCGCCCGGTGCCCCGGCTCCCTCCGACGCCGGCCGGCCTGCTCCGGCCGGCCCGGCGAGGGAGCCGGGCACCGCGCGGATCGCCGTTGACCTCCTCGGCGGGGACGATGCTCCCGCCGTCGTGGTTGACGGCGCTCTGCGGGCGGTGCGGGCCGACCCGGACCTGCACCTGCTGCTCGTCGGCCCGACCGAGGTCGCGGCCGGGGTGGTCGACGCCCTGACCCCGGCGCAACGCACCCGGATCACCATCCGCGCCACCCGACCCGACCTGCGGTTCGTGCCGGGCCGGCCGCACCGCACCGGGCCCCACCGGATGCACCTGCACCTGACCAGCGACAGCCCCGACGACCAGCA
>NZ_JACGMO010000036.1:0-56692 GCF_015354745.1 Micromonospora sp. S-DT3-3-22 | reverse complement strand
GGCCAGGCGGCGGCCCGGTCCACCGCCGCGCCGAGCACCAGCACCGGGTTGCGGGCGGCGGCGAGCAGCGCGGCGAACTCCCGCAGCCGACGCGGGTCGGGGGCGAACCGGGTGGCCACCGTCCGCACCTGCGGCGGCGGGTCCGCCGGCTGGTGCCAGTCGTCCAACGGCAGGGAGAGGTAGACCGGGCCGCTCGGCGGTTGGGCCGCCGTGGCGTACGCCCGCATGAACGCCGCCGGGACGTCCTGCGCCCGCACCGGCTCGTGACTCCATTTCACGTACGGCTGGGGCAGTTCGGTGGGGTGCCGGTTGGCCAGCCGGGGCTCCATCAGCAGCATCTCCCGGCTCTGCTGCCCGGCGGAGACGATCAGCGGCGTCCGGTTGTGCCAGGCGGTGACCAGGTTGCCCATGCCGTTGCCGGTGCCCGGGGCGGTGTGCAGGTTGACGTGCGCCGGCCGGCCGGTGGCCTGGGCGTACCCGTCGGCCATGGCGACCGCCGACGCCTCGTGCAGGGCGTGCACGTAACGGAAGTCGGCCGGGAAGTCCTGGAGGAACGGCTCCTCGGTCGAGCCGGGGTTGCCGAAGACCGTGGTCAGGCCGAGGGCGCGGAGCAGGTCGTAGGTGGTCTCCCGGACGGTCGCCATCGCCCTCCGCCTCCGTGTCCCCGGCCCGTCCGGTGTCCGCCGGGACCGGACCCCTGACCTGCCGAATCTATCGGGCGGCAGGCGGCGCTCCGCGCGCTTTGCCGGCGATTGCCCTGTCCGGGGGCGTGCCGGGCGCGCGTCGCGCCAGCTGTACGGCGACGGGTCAGGGGAGGGGGAACGGGGTGCGGATGCCGTCCAGCGCGTGCCCGCAGGGGCAGTCGCGGTCGGTGGGCAGGGCGGCCACCGCGTCCAGCAGCACGCCGCGCAGCCGGTCGGTGTTCTCGCCGAAGACCCGGAACACCTCCTCCTGGGTGACCGAGTCGCCCGCCTCCACCCCGGCGTCCAGATCGGTGACCAGGGCGATGGAGGTGTAGCAGAGGGCCAGTTCGCGGGCGAGCACCGCCTCCGGGTGGCCGGTCATGTTGACCACCGTGCCGCCCATCGCGGCGTACCAGCGGGATTCCGCACGGGTGGAGAAGCGGGGCCCCTCGACCACCACCACCGTGCCGCCGTCGACCGCCGGCACGTCGCGCCCGGCCGCCGCGCCGAGCAGGGTACGCCGCCCCACCGGGCAGTACGGGTCACCGAACGCCACGTGCACCGCGCCCTGGTCGTAGTAGGTCTGCACCCGGCCGCTGGTGCGGTCGATCAGCTGGTCGGGCACCACGAACGTGCCGGGGCCCAACTCGGGACGCAGCCCGCCGACGGCACAGGGGGCGAGCACCTGGCGTACTCCCAACGTGCGCAGGGCCCACAGGTTCGCCCGGTACGGAATCAGGTGCGGGGGGTGGCGGTGATCACGCCCGTGCCGGGGCAGGAAGGCCACCGACCGGCCGCCCACGGTGGCGATGGTGAGCACGTCCGAGGGGGCGCCGTACGGGGTCTCGACCTGGTGTTCCGTGGCGTCGTCGAGGAGCGCGTACAGCCCCGAACCGCCGATCACCGCGATGTCCGCCGTCGGTCCCATCGATCCTCCCTCGACCGCCCTCGATCACCTGTCGGTCAGACCTTAGCCACCGCACCGGGTGCAGGCTATGGTGCCAGGCATGGCGGTGAGAGCACAGATGGTCGGTGGTGCCCGGTTGTCGGACCCGGTGCGCGGCTGACGATGTCCGAGACGCAGGGGGAGGGACCGGCGATCAGCGGTCGTGCCGTGGAGTCGATGACGGGGCGGCTGCTGGTCGCGACGCCGGCCCTCAAGGACCCGAACTTCGATCGTACGGTGGTGCTGCTGGTCGCCCACGAGGCCAACGGGGCGCTCGGGGTGGTGCTCAACCGGGCCACCGAGGTGGCCGTCGCGGACGTCCTCGGCGAGTGGAGCGATCTCGCCCGGCACCCGGCGGTGCTCTTCGAGGGCGGCCCGGTGCAGCCGGAGTCGGCGATCTGCCTGGCCCGGATGCGTCATCCGATGCGCCGGCTGAAGGGTTTCCAGCCGATCTCCGGCGCGGTCGGCACCGTCGACCTGTCCTCCGATCCGGAGCGGATGCGCGACAGCATCGGCGGCATCCGGGTCTTCGCCGGCTACTCCGGTTGGGGGTCCGGGCAACTGGAGCAGGAGATCGAGGACGGCTCCTGGTTCGTGCTCGACGCGCTGCCCGGTGACGCCTTCGTCGACCGCCCGGACGACCTCTGGCCGATGGTGCTGCGCCGGCAGGGCGGCATGATGGCGGCGGTCGCGCACTTCCCGCCGGACGTGGCGTTGAACTGATCCGCCGGGGACCCCCGCGAGATGACCATGCTCGGCCGCGTGTGTATAGTTCTCTCCGTGCCCGGGCGACCGGGGACGACCGCAAGGGGCCGTGGCGCAGCTGGTAGCGCACCACACTGGCAGTGTGGGGGTCAGGGGTTCGAGTCCCCTCGGCTCCACCCTTGAGGCAACAGGTCAGCGGCCTGGTCGAGCATCGACCGGGCCGCTTTCCGTGTCCGGCCCCGGCTGACGACGCCGTCCCGGGCCAGGGGCGGCGTGAGTCGACGGGCTGACGATGTCGGCCACCCCGGCGTCGGCTGGGGTCGGTAACGCGGAGTGGCCGGTCGTCGTGACTACGCCCGTACCGGGCCGGCCACCCGCGCGCTGGGGTGTGGGGACCGGCCCACCTGCCCGGCTGGGGTCGCGGGGGTGGGCGGGTCTCCTGCGCCGGGGCCGGCGGGACGGCGGAGGGGCCGTCCCGGGTGTGGGGCGAGGGGCTGCCGCAGCTTCCGGGGTGCTGGGGTCACCGACGACGGGCGGCTCGGCCACGGTGTGGACAGGAGCGGCCGACGCGGCCGGATCTGGGCAGGGTGCGCCGGGGCGCGGAGTTGCCGATCAGAACGGGACGAGCGCCTTGCCCGCGCCGGTGCCGGGGCGGATGGCGGGGAACTCCGGTCCCTTCCAGTGGCCGATCGGCGCGCGGGAGATGGCGGGAACGGCCGCGACGGGCTCTTCCACGCTCATGTCCACTCCCGGGGGCCGACGGCATCTGGTGGAGAAGCTAGCCGCCGCTGTGGGCCCGGTCAACCAGGGGAGACGTATCGTTACCTGCGCGTTCGCCGGTGCGGCCGAGGTGCCGGCACCCGTCGTGTTGACGCAATGCGAGATAACATTCCGCATCTTGACAGGGGTTTTCGTGCCCCGTACCTTCGCTGCAAGTCGGCGAGGCGTCAGGGTGCTGCTGGGGTGCAGCCCGACCGCCCGAACCGACCGTGACCAGCGTTGCCCGGCCATGCCGTGACGCCGTCTGCGGTTCTCGCGGCCCTGATTGATCCCTCCCAATCTGGCAATTCAGGCATTCAGCACCATCACCAGTCGATGCAGTTCGCGTCGGACCCGCGCCGCAGCAGCCAGGCGGCCGTATCCGTCGCGGCGGAGCCGTCCCTTCGTATCCACCGAACGCCCCCACCCCTGCCACCGCCGGCATCGGCGGCGGGAGACGTCGGGGGCACGCGCGAAGCACATAGGAGCATCACGATGAACACACGACGTACCGGTGCGATGGTCGCCCTCGCCGCGCTGCTCTTCACGAGCGCCTGCGGGGGTGCCGAAGGCGCTGCGGACAACGCGGACGGCACCACGAAGGTCTCCGTCACCACGTTCGGCTGCGAAATCTGGAACACCTGGGCGATCGGGAAGGGCGTCTACGGCAAGCACCGCCTCGACGTCGAATTGGTCCGCTCCGGGGGCGGCTCGGCGGCGGTCGCCGCGGTCCTGTCCGGCGCGGCCGACTTCGGCTACGTCAACGGCTACACCGCGATCAACGCCTACAACACCGGCTTCCCGATCCAGATGGTGTCCGGAGTGAACGTCAACGCGCTACCACCGGCCAAGCCCGCGCAGGGCGTCTTCGTCGGCAAGGACTCCCCGATCAAGACAGCCGCCGACCTCGCCGGCAAGAAGATCGCGGTCAACGAGATCAACGGCATCAACCAGATCGTCACCGCGAGCTGGCTGAAGGCCAACGGCGTCGAGTCGGACAGCGTCAGCTTCGTGGCGCTGCCCTTCGCCGAGCAGGTCCCCGCCGTGCTCAGTGGACGGGTCGACGCCGCGCAACTGGGCTACTCGCTGCTGGGCAACAACAACGACAACGTACGCAGCCTGGCCGACCCCTTCGCCAGCAGCGACAAGATCTACATCGCGACCTACATCGCCGCCAAGAGTTTCGTCGGCAAGGGCGACGCCGCCAAGCGCTTCCACGAGGCGATCACCGAGACCGCGCAGCAGCTCAGCGACCCCGCCAACACCGACGAGGCGTTCCGGTTGCTCTCCGAGTGCCAGAAGGTGCCGGCGGAAACCCTTGCCGCACAACCGCAGAACGCCCTCGAAGCGGCGGTCGACGTCGCCGCGCTGGACCGGATGGCCCAGCAGATGGTCGACCTGAAGATGCTCCAGAAGAAGCCCGACCTGGGGCCCTTCGTCACCGACTTCGCGCGGTCCTGAACTGTCCTGTCGTCCCGGTAGGCGGGCCACCATGAGGGGAGAGGACGTGACATGGCGTCGGACGTCCACGTGATTGACCAGGTCGAGGCGGACGCCCGACCCACCGGCGGGCCCGTCGCGGCCCGCCGGTGGGGCCCCACACCCGACTGGGTGCTGGGAGTGGCGGGCGTGGTGACCATGTTCGTGCTGTGGGACCTGGTGGTCCGGACCGGGGCGGTCTCGGTGGACTCCCTGCCGTACCCGGTGGACACCCTGCAACGCGCCGGCGAACTGCTCGTCGACGCGACGTTCCTGACCGAGGTGGCGCAGACCCTGTGGGCGTGGCTGCTCGCCATGCTCGCCGCCAGCGCCGTCGGCATTCCGCTGGGGCTGACCCTGGGCTACTTCTCCGCCCTCTACCGGCCGTCGTCCTCGGTGGTGCACGCCGGCCGGTCGATCCCCTCCTCGGCGTTCCTGCCGATCGCCATCCTGATGTTCGGCCTGGGCACCCAGATGAAGGTGTCCCTGGCGATCTACGCGATCTTCTGGCCGATCCTGCTCAACGCGATGTACGGCGTCCGCGACACCGAACCGCTGATGCTGGCCACGGGGCGCAGCATGGGGTGGACGCGTACCCGGCTGCTGACCCGGGTGGTGCTGCCGTCGGCGGCCCCGTCCATCGCCACCGGGCTGCGGGTGGCCAGCTCGACGGCGCTCATCGTGGTGCTCTCCGCCGAACTGCTCGGCGCCACCAACGGGGTGGGAACGGTGATCACCACGTACCAGCAGGCGCAGCGACCCGACTTCGTCTACGCGGGCATCCTGCTCGTCGGCCTGCTCGGGATGGGCCTCTACTACGGCTTCAACCTGGTCGAACGCCTGGTGGTGCCGTGGGGCCAGGCACAGCGGGAGGGTGGACGATGAGCGGGCAGGGGCTGAGCCGGCCGGTGGTCACGTCGGCGCTGGCGGTGGGACGCGGGGTGCGGTCGCTGTGGCTGCTCGCCCTGCTGCTGGTGGTGTGGGAGGTCGCCGCCCGGATGGTGGGCTCCCTGTTCGTACCGCCGGTGTCGCAGATCTTCGGAGCGTTCGTCGACACCTGGCTGTCCGCCTCGCCGTCGTCGCTGTTCCTCAGTTCCCAGTTCCGGGCCGACGTCCTGCCGAGCCTCGTCCGGCTCGGCCTGGGCTACGGCGCGGCGACGGTGCTCGGCGTCGGCGGAGGCATCCTGATCGGGGTGTGGCGGCCGGCTGGCGCGTTCTTCAACCCGCTGATCCGGCTGGGCATGTCGGTGCCCGTCACCGCCCTGCTGCCCATCGCCATCGTGCTGTTCGGCATCACCAGCGGGATGAACGTCTTCCTCATCGCGCTGGGCTGCCTCTGGCCGATCCTGATCAACACGTACGACGGTGTCCGGGGCATCGACCGGACGGTGGTCACCGCCGCCCGGAGCATGCGACTGACCCGGCGGCGCTACTTTCTGCGGGTGCTGCTGCCCGGCGCCAGCCCCGCCATCTTCGCGGGGATGCGGATCAGCATCGGGATCGCGCTGGTCCTGATGGTGATCTCCGAGCTGTACGCCGCCACCGCCGGACTCGGGTTCTACATCGTGAGCCAGCAGCGGCTGTTCCAGTTCCCGCAGCTGTGGTCGGCGATCGTCCTGCTGGCGCTGCTGGGCATCCTCTTCAACGCCGTCTTCGCCCTGGTCGAGCGGGTGCTGCTGCGGTGGCACCGCAACGTGCGCCCCGACAGCGCGGAAAGCCACTGACCGACACCACGTAGGAGCCTCGGATGAACCCCGTGACGACCCGACCGCAGCAGCCCGGCACCACCCTCGACACCCCCGTGCTCGACGTGCAGGAGCTGAGCAAGTCCTACCGGTCCCGCAAGGGCGACGTGCCCGCCGTACGCAGCATCGAGTTCGCCGTCCACGCCGGGCAGTTCGTGTCGGTGGTGGGGCCCTCCGGCTGCGGCAAGACCACCCTGATGATGTGCATCGCCGGGCTGCTGCCCATCTCCGGCGGCGCGGTCATGTTCCGGGGGGAACGCATGTCCGGCCCCCGCGACGGCGTGGCGGTGGTCTTCCAGGACTACAGCCGCTCGCTGTTCCCCTGGTTGACCGTCGAGAAGAACGTCGCCCTCCCGCTGCGCGACCGGGGCCTGCCCCGCGCCGAGATCCGGCAGCGGGTGCAGGAGTCGCTGGAGATGGTGGGCCTGGCCCACGCGGCCGGGTTGCACCCGTGGCAGCTCTCCGGCGGGATGCAGCAGCGGGTCGCCATCGCCCGGGGGCTCGCCGTCCGGCCGGAAATGCTGATCATGGACGAGCCGTTCGCCTCGGTGGACGCCCAGACCCGGGCCAGCCTGGAAGACCTGCTGCTCAAGGTCTGGGCGGAGACCGGTACGACGGTGCTGTTCGTGACCCACGACATCGACGAGGCCGTGTACCTGTCCGACCGGGTGGTCGTGCTGTCCCAGGGCCCATCGGTCGTCGTGGCGGACCTGCCGGTCACCCTCGACCGGCCCCGCGACCAGATCGCGACCAAGCAGACCCCGCTCTTCGGTGAACTCCGCGAGCACGTCTACTCCCTGGTCATGGCGTCGCAGCGGCGGACCTCCCTGTCGGGGGAGCCGGGCTGACCGGGTGACCGGGTCGCGCTGATGCGGCTTACGGGCGGGACGGGCCTCTCGGGGAGGCCGTTCCGCCTTTCCGTCTGCTCTGCTGCTCAGGGCACACCGGGACTCGGCAGAGGAGCGCCGGGCAGGCTGGACCACCCAGGACGTAGGCGCTGGGCTGAGCCAGGTTGTGTGCTGCTTAGCGGAGTCGCTTCAACACGCCGGTCCGTGGATCGGTAAGGGCCCGGAAATGCGCGACGAGCCTACGCACCACCTCTGGATCATGGAGCACCACGCCGACCTCGATGTTGTGCGACAGTGCTCGGTCGGTGAGGTTGGCGCTGCTGATCACCGCTACCTCGTCGTCAGCGGCGATGAGTTTTGCGTGCAACGCGGCGCGTGGGCTCCCACTGGCGGCCCGTAGTACGGCCGGCCAGTGCCAGAACGTCGCCTGATGCCGGAGCGCGGCGAAGGTCGCGGCGGCCCCGGCGGACCCCCTTAAGGCACCACCGTCTTCGGTAGAGCTTTCCAGGATCAGATCGACGTGTACGCCCCGCTGAGCCGCGGACAGCAGTTCGTTGATCACCTCGGCGACCCCGTATGCGGCGAAGCTCGCCACGAGCAGCCTGCTCCGGGCGGTCCGGATGACCTCGACGACCACGGAGCTGGTGAGCCGCACCGGCCCGGCGGCGGTGGTCGGCCCGCTGACCGCCAACTCGGTGCGCCTGGCCTCGGTGCGCCGCTGCAGCAGGGCGGCGCTGCGCAGGGCGAGCGCGACGGCCGCACCCGGAAGGTCGGGTGCCTCGGTACGCCAGCCCCGGATCAGCCGTTCGGCATGGGTGCCGACCGAGAACCCGGGTCGGGCGTCGGCCAGCTCGGCGACCACCGCACCGTCACCGGGAGCATCCGCATCCACCAGCACATCGGCCCAGACGTCGAGGTGGTCGGCGGGGAGCGTGGTGGTGAGGTCGGCGATCAGTGCCGCGAAGCGCTCGTGGCTCACCGGGCGAAGAATCCGGAGCCGGGGTCGTTGAGCGTGTCGACCAGCAGTGCCCGGTCGAGGTAGTGGTTGCCCCGCTCGCACGAGGTCTCGGCGGCGAAGAGGCAGGCGTGGCAGGCGGCGGCGGACAGCCGGGCGTGCACGGTCGGGTCGTGTTCCGCACAGAGCGGGTCGGAGCTGCACAACCGGGCGGCTTCCAGGGCCCGCTCGACGAGGCCCCCCAGCCGGTCGCTGCGTCCGAGTGAAACCAGGCCGCCGAGGGTGCCCTCGCTGTCGGGTGCCGAGGTGTAGAGCAGCACCCCAGCACCGAGGGTGTCGTCCATCCGGCCGTAGATGCGCTCGCCGATGCCGGCGGCGCTGTATCCGCATTCCAGGGCCAACTCGCGGATGAGCACATGGGCAAGGGTGTGCAGCAGGACGTATCGGGCGCCGGGGTGCTCCTCCGGGTCGAGCCTGCGCTGTGCCCGCCAGCGGTCATGGGACCGGACCAGCAGCTTTTCACGCTGTTTGACCTCCGGTCGGTGTTCCCACTCGGCCACCCGCTCCTCGTCGAGGCGCAGGAAGATTCCCTCGCCCCGCATCTCGGCGCAGGGTAGCCAGGTCGGCTTGCCGACGGTGAGCGGAGCACGCCGCCGCTCCGGGGTGTCGAGCACATCCCACTCGGGCGCGTCGATCCGGGTGAAGCCGTACAGCGCGGAAACCTCGCGTAGGCGGGGGGCGAGGACCACCTCCCGCAGCCAACTCCGGTGCTGGGGTGGCACCGGCTCCGGGCGGGTGGTGAAGTCGGGCAGCTCGGTGCTGGTGCCGGCGGTGAACGCCCGCCACTCGGGTTTGCGCAGGTCACCGCTGTCATCCGGGGTATCGCCAGGCTCAGCCTTGTTGCGGCGCTGGATAGCCGCCCAGACCCGGTCGACGCCGTAGGGCTTCAGCTCGGCCCAGCAACTCTGGGTCTGCATGATCTTTTTCGCGGTGGCCTCGTCCAGCCCGGCGAGTACGCCCAGGTCCCGCCAGTGGTCGTCGACCACCTGATCGACCGGATGCTCGGCCCGGGGAATGCTGAACACCCGCAACTGCATGGCGAACCAGCTGTTGGTGGCACCGAGGGCGAGCGTCCGGGCAGGCGCGTCGCAGTTCCCGTAACTGCCGAGGTGGGGGTGACGGCCGCGGCAGGCGGGCAGGCTCCGCTCGGCGTGTAGGCCGAACGCCACCGACATCGGTCGGGACGCCCCGCACTCGCACGAGATGAAGATGTTGGCCGCCTCACCGGTGCTGCCGCGCTCGGTGAGGGTGAGCGAATGGCCCGCGCCCGGGTCCGTGCCGCCATGCGCGATGTAGGACCAGGGGAAGTCGTCCAGGTGGCCGTTGTCGCAGGCCAGCACGAAACGGGCCGGCACGGCGGTGGGGCGGGAGTTTCCGTTGCCCCGGCAACTGTGCACGTAACGGACCCGGTCCGGCTGGTAGGGCGACGGCAGCAGCTCGAACAGCCCGGAATCGGCCGGCGCGAGCCGGTTGCACCGGGTATCCGAGCAGCGCAGCCAGGTGGGGAAGAGGGCCACCGGCACGCCCACCCGGGTCCAGTCGGCGAACAGGTCTGACGTCTCCGGCAGGTGCGGAGGGAGCCGAAGGCTCTCCACCTGGTCGCCGAGCCTGCGCCGGACCGCCGTCAACAGTCGGTCCTCGGTGACCGGCGTCGAGTGGGTGAGGTCCCAGTGTGCCAACCCGAGGGTCAGCACCGACAGGCTGGGCAGGTCGGCGACCGAGCCGACGCCGTAGGTGTGCAGCAGCTGGTTGGGGCGCAACGCACCGACCCGCAGGTTGCGCGGCTGCGGCCCGCTCATGAGGATGCCCCTGCGACACCGCCGCCGAGGGGCGGAACGAACGGCGGTGGATCGTCCCCGATGGGACCGAGTTGGAGTTGGAGCTGGATGCCCGGCTCCACGTCCCGCAGCGAGGTGGGACAGGTGGTCTGCACCCACCGGCCCTCCTCCGGGCGGTGCAGCAGCCCGGCGACGTCGTCGCTGTGGTACGGCTTGTCGTAGGCCAGCCGCCGGGCCGGCCGGGCGCGTTCCCGTGCCCACAGGTCGAGGCGGGCTTCGAGTTCGTCCTCCACCCGCTGGCGGACGGTGTTGTCGGCGGCCACCTCGCTGCGGCGTTTGAGGTATCGCACCACGTGGTCGGCGAGCTGGCCGTGCCGGTCGAATTCCCGCGCCCGCAGGTTGCCGTTGTAGGTGCCCTCCAGATCGCGGACCAGCGCCACCAGCACCCCGGTCAGCCCCCGGTCGATGGCCCGCTCGGCGAACGGGGTCACCGACAGGGCCTCGACCTGGCGGTAGGCGGTGGCGTGGAAGTGACCGAAGCGCTCGAAGTGCGACAGGTCGCGTGGCCGGGCCCAGTTGAAGACGGTGAACACCAGGCCCGGCGCCCTACGCCCGACCCGGCTCGTCGCCTGGATGTACTCGGCGGCGGACTTCGGCTGGTTGGCCACCACCATCAGGCCCAGCCGTTCGATGTCGACCCCGACGGCGATCATGCTGGTGGCCAGGAGCACGTCGATCGGCCGGGGTGCGCCCTTGGCCCGGGTGGCGTCGAAGCGCACCGCGAGTCGGTCCAGCAGCGGCCGGATGGCGTCCGAGGGCATCCGGGAGGTCAACTCCTCCAGGTACGGGTCGTACCGTCGGGCGAGCCCGCGTTCGTCGGCCTTGATGAGACGGCTGGAGACGTCGTCCTCGACGAGCCGCCGCATGCCGCCCAGGTCACGCAGGCTGTTGAAGTAACCGACCAGCGTCATGTAGGGGTCGGTCACCGGATTGCGGCCGTATGTCTCGTGTAGCTTCTGCGCCGCGCCGAGCACGGAGACGTAGACCCGGATCAGGGTGGCCCGGAGTCGGTTGCCGTGCGCGCAGATGCCGACGTAACGACGGCCGGGACGTTCCTCGGTCGAGCGCTGCCGGGCGAAGAAGCTGTCGGAGGCGTCCAGGCCTGACGGGGGAAAGACCCGGGTCCGCCGGTTGAACAGCGCGCCGATCTGTTGCTGGGCCCGGCGTACGGTTGCGGTGGACGCGATCACCTTCGGCCGGGACCAGTGCCCCCGGGTCGGCTCCCAACTGGCCAGCCGGTCCACTGCGGTCTCGTACAGCCCGACCAGCGAGCCGAGCGGCCCGGAGATCAGGTGCAGCTCGTCCTGGATGATGAGGTCGGGTGGACGGAGTCGTCCGCACGCGACGACCCGGTTGCCCGGTCGGTGCCGCTTGCGCTCCCAGTCGGTCGATTCGAGATCCTCGGTGAGATAGCCGTGCTGGTCGCAGTGCTTGCCGACCCGACCGAAGAGAGCAGCGGTCTCGCCCTTCCACGGCAGCTGGGCGAACTTGTCGACGGTGGCGATCACCAGCGCCGGCGGGTGACGGTAGAGCTCCTCGTCGACCAGGATCACCGGCAGCCCCGCCTCGTCCTTCCGCGCCGACAGGCTGCCCACCTCGCTGAACGGGCACTCGACGTCGGGGCAGAGCACCAGGGTGCGCCAGTGGTCGCGCTCGACCACGATGTCCCTGCCGGGGTTGATCTTCGAGCCGCACCACGGGCAACTGGTGAGCTGGTGCGGTGAGCCGATACCCCGGTTGGAGCGGCCCCGCCGCCGCTCGTCCAGCCAGTCCTTGGCGTCCTGCGTGCGGTTGGGGGTGACCCGGCCGCCGACCCAGAGGCCGATCCGGATCGGCGTGCCACCCCAGGTCTGCGGCTCGGCGCGGCGCAGGCTCTCGGCCGCGCAGATCAGCGTCGAGGCCCGCTCGAACTGCTGGATGGTGAGCAGGCGCAGGGTGTACCGCATCAGCACCGCCAGCCCGACCGCACCGGTCAACCCGCCCTGGTCGGGCTGGCGACGGCGTACCGCAATGGTGAAGGCGGTGAGGCCGAGGTACGCCTCGGTCTTGCCACCACCGGTGGGGAACCAGAGCAGGTCGGCGACCGCCTTGCCCACGTCGTCACCCCGCTCCGGGTGCCGGGGGTCGGCCAGGGCCGGCAGGTTGATCAGGATGAAGGCCAACTGGAACGGACGCCACCTGTGGTTCTCCGGCCGGTCGGCGTCGGCGACCGCCTGCTCCAGCGGTATGCTCGGGTGTTCCCGCCGCCGGGCGGCGACGAGGCTGTGCACACGTTGCAGGTACATCGCCCGGTTGGCGAAGCCGAACGCCTGGCGGGCCGACGGGTCGGGGGAGGCAAGCAGCGTGATGCCGGCGGCGATCCGATCGGCGGCCTCCCGGGCGTCGCGCAGCGCCTCGCGCACCTGGCGGTGGTAGTCGTCGAGTCGCCGTGACGGGTCACCGGCGGTCGCCTCGTTGCGGTCGATCCACGCCTGGTAGCCGGCGACGAGCGGTCGCAACGCCGCCGTGAGGGCGTCGACCGGGCCGTCGGCCAGCTCGGCCAGCCGCCGCATGTCGAGCTCGACGTCCGCCAGCTCGGGCAGGTCGTCGTCCCGCTCGCTGCTGGGCACGTCGGTGAAGGGCATCTCGTGCGTGGGGACGGTCGCGGTGCGTACCGTAAGGGCACGTAGGGGATCGGTGGGGGACGGCTCGGCATCGACTCCTGTGCCGTGCCCCACCGCGAACTCGGGGTGGAACCGGTAGGCCATCGCCAGCCGGCGGCGTTCCGACTGGTCGGCGTCGTCGCCGCCGGTGACCTGCTCCGGCCGGGGCAGGAAGACCGGCTCGCCGTCGGTCGGGCCGGTCGCGGTCAACTCGACCTGGAAGATCCACCGCTTCGGCTGACGCGCCGACTCGCTGTGCTCCCGGTTCTCCAGGAAGAGCGAAACCAGCCACACCTCACCCAGGCGGCGCACCCGACCCCGCACCACGATTTTCGGCTGCGCGGCGTCGGGCTCCAGCGGTGTGATCAACCCTTCCCGCAGGGTTACGGTGACCGGGCCGCCACGCTGGTGCCGCCGCCAGACCGTGCCGCCTGCGTGCCCGTCGCGCTCGGCAACGGCGGTGTCGTAGCTGCCCCAGGCGGCGGTGACCCGCAGCTCGGCGACCGACGACGGCACGCTGACGGTGAAACCGAGCGCGGAGGGGGCCAAACTCGGCACGTTCGGCGCGGTCGGCTCGGCACCTCCCTCTGCCGGGTCCGAGGCGGTGGCCTCGGCGAAGGTGTCCTCAGTGGCCGGGTCGACCGACGTGCCGTTGGGCGCCAACCGCCCGAGAATGTAGCGGTCGAGCGGGTTTTCCCTGGTGGAGAACTCTTCCGCCGGCCCGCCGAGCGGCCCGAGCAGGTCGGCCAGGACCAGCCCTTGCAGCTCGTCGCGAATCGCTCGCTCATCCGGTACGGCGAGCACACCCTGCCCAGTCACGGAAGTGACCGTAGCGGCTCGGTCGACAGGGAGAGCAACGACAGTCAGAAGGCCCTCTGTCGTATTTGGTCAGTCAGCTTCGGCTGTGCAGCGGCTGGTGTCGAAGACCGGGTCGGCGATGGCGCTCATCAGTCGCTTTGCCGGCGGGTAGGTCGGATCGACGTGACGGCCGAGGACGATCGCGGCCACAGAGGTGGCACCTGCAACCTTCAGGGCGTGGGCCAGTGACTGCACACGGGCACCTGTGGTCCAGGTGTCTTCGATGATCAGTGCGTGGACGGGTAGGCGGGAATGGGGCAGGGCTGGTGTGAACCAGTCGGCGTGGAAGTCGTGATCGTCTGGTCCGTAGCTCGGGTTGACCGCGCTGGTGATCCAGGGGAGGCGGAGCTGACCACCCACAAGCTCGGTGAGTGGATGTATGCCGGGGCGGACACGGGTGCTGGGGACGGTGATGACGTGCGTGGGTGATGCACCGGTACGGGCCGTCAGGCAGGCGATGTGGTCGCGCAGGAAGAGCAGCAGGAGAGCGAGCAGATTCCGCTGGGCCTGCTCGGACCGGGCCGTGCCCTTGTACATCCGGAGGTTGTAATGATGCTGCCAGGTGCGGGGCGAGTAGGAGATCGGTAGAACAAGGTCCGCGAGGACGCCGTTCGACAGGGCCAGGTGGGACTGACAGCGGAAGCAGAGCGAGTAGCCCTCGCCTCGGACTCCGCGACACGTGGGGCAGATCCAGGGGTACGCCGGCAGCGGGTTGCGTAGGTATCCGCGCTGGACTTCGACGTACCGCCGGATGATGACCCAGCGTTGGTCAGCTGAGGGCGAAGTCAGGAAAGTTCTCCAGGCCGGCTTCGGTGGGCTGGTAGCTGAGGATGTCGTCGACGGCTTCCAGGAGTTGCGTGGTGCCGTGCACGACGTAGACGCCGGGGTTCTCGGCGAATGCCTTGGCCCAGTCGCACCGCATGACCTGCCCCGTCAGGACGACGGGGCGGCCGTGCTGGAGCGCGAGCCTGGCCTGGATTCGTGCTCCACTGGTCTCGCCTGCCTCGACGACAACCGTCGCAACCGCGTAGCCGCTCATGATGGCGTTGCGCATGGGGAAGCTCTGTCGGCTCGGCGGGGCGTCTGGCCAGAACTGGGAGATCACCAGCCCGACATCGGCGATGTGGTCCTGGAGGCGTCTGTTGTCTGCCGGGTAGTAGCGGCGGATGCCGGTGCCGATGACCGCGACGGTGCGCCCGCCTGCTTCCAACGCTGCGGAGTGAGCGGCGGTGTCGATGCCGTTGGCGAGCCCACTGACCACGGTCACCCCACGCCCGGCGAGGGTGGTGGCGACCGCCCGGGCGATCCGTAGCCCGTCGCTGCTCGCCTTACGGCTGCCGACGACGGCCACCGCCCGGTCATGAACCCGTAGGTCGCCTCGGCTGAACAGCAGCGGCGGCATCTCGCGGATGCCGAGCAGTTGAGCCGGGTAGGTGGCGTCGAAGAAGGCGTGTACGCCGATTCCCTCCGCCTGCCAGCCGGCAATCTCGGCGGTGGCAGTGTCGATCAGGTCGGCGGTCGACTCTGCCTGCGGGAAGAGGGTGTCGCAGTGGCCGACCGTGCGGTCGAGGACGGCCTTGGCGCTGCCGTTCTCCTGGATGTCCAGGGCAGTCTCTGACCAGCTTGCCTGCGGGCGGCGAAGGAGGGCGACCAGGGCAGCCCGCTCGATCATCGCCGTGTCCATGGGCACGATCGTAGGCCCTGACGTGCCGTTCCGGCTCAGCCATCCCGGTGGCTGCTGCTGGCGGAGATTATCGACGGACACCACGGGTCGAACATATGTTCGATTCCTGCGAGCGTCAAGGTTCAGCACGAGGTGGCTGGTTGGTCGGCAGGGACCAGGACGGTGCTGCTGGACCAGTCGATGTCCTCGTGCGCGATGGCATTGTCGGGTTCGTCGTCCTCGTCGAGCGTGGAGTAGCAGGCGTAGTAGCGGCCGAAGCCGAAGCCGTAGCCGCCGGCCGCCAGGGTGGTCAGCGCCCAGGGGCGTAGCTAGTCGCGCAGCTTGTCCGCGGCCAGCCGGTCGACCGGCACCCGGACGACACCGAGCAGGTCGTACCACTGGTCGGCGGTGCCGGCGTCGACGATCTGGCAGAGCGAGAACGCGTGCCGTACCTGCGGTTCCTCGTGGACCCACCTGACCTCGTTCGGCATGATTGCCTCCTCGTCTGCGATGCAAAGCTCGTAGCAGGAGCTTTGCCGACCTCGTCGTTTATATCAAGTCGACATGGCTTGGAGTTTCGTTCTAACATCATCGGCGAGGTAGCCGCGGCAGGGACAGGAGGGGATAGCGATGACACCAAACACGTCAAGGGTGCGCCGCAAGTCGGTGGCACCACTTCAGTCGCCCACCGTGCAGGCGTGGGAGCTGGGGATGCGGCTGCGTGAGCGCCGTGAAGAGGTGGGGATGACAGCGGTCGCGGCGGGCCGGGCGAGCGGCATCACGCAGGCGTACATCTCGGGGGTGGAGGCGGGGCGGGTCAAGCTGCCGGGCGAACGACTGGCCCAGCTTGTCGCGGCCTATGAGATCGACCCGGGCGAAGCCGCCGACCTGGAGGGGCTGCGGGTCGCGGCCATGCAGCGGGCCTGGTGGCACCAGTACTCGCAGCTCTTCCCGGCCGAGTTCCTGCGCTTCCTCGGCTACGAGGCGGGCGCCGACCACGTCCGCAGCTACCACAACGAACTCCTGCACGGGCTGTTGCAGACCGAGGAGTACGCCCGCGCGGTGATCCGGGGTGGCAACACCTACGTGCGGCTGACGGAGATGGACCGGCGGGTCGCGGTGCGGATGGCGCGGCAGCGGCGGCTCGACGGCGACCATCCGCTGCGGCTGACCTCCGTGATCGCTGAGGGCGCGTTGCGGCAGCAGGTGGGCGGCCGGGAGGTGATGCGCGCACAACTCGACCACCTCGACCGGCTGCTGACCGAGCGGCCGGAGCAGTTCGAGATCCGGGTGATGCCGTTCACCGCCGGGGCGCATCCCGCGCTCGGCGGCCCGTTCCAGATCCTGTCGTTCCCGTCGCCCCGGCTGCCCGACCTGGTGTGGCAGGAGGTGCTGACCTCCAGCGACATCATCGACCAGTCCAGCCGGGTCGCGGACTACGTCGTCACGTTCGCCGAGGCGCGG
Organism: Micromonospora sp. S-DT3-3-22; assembly: GCF_015354745.1. NCBI lineage: Bacteria > Bacillati > Actinomycetota > Actinomycetes > Micromonosporales > Micromonosporaceae > Micromonospora > Micromonospora sp. S-DT3-3-22. Next base: position 40,047 of record NZ_JACGMO010000036.1, on the reverse strand, counting down.
GAGCGGGCGTTAAGCTCGGCGGAGTCGCTGGTGCTGATCCGGCAGGTCGCCAAGGAGATGACGTGATGGCCGCTCCCGCCACCCCCGATCGTGGCTGGTTCAAGTCCTCCCGTAGCTCTGACAACGCGGCCTGCGTCGAAGTGCGGTTCGTCGGTGGCGGGGTGGACGTCCGCGACACCAAGGACCGCAGTGGCCCGATGCTCGCGTTCGACGGCCGCTCGTGGGCCAACTTCCTGACCAGCCTCAAGGTCGACCCGGCAAGCTGACAGCCTTGTTAGTCAGGACTGCCACGCCTGCGGCACTGGCGGCCAGGAATACGAACCTGGCGCAGCTTCGGGATCGCGAAGTCGATCGTGCCCGCGTGGGTGTCCCACTCATCGCCTGCAATATGTTCGGCGACGCGCCCTCGATCTACCCGCGTAGCGGCTCAACAGGGGCTCGCGCTCTCTGGAGTGGCCATCGCGTTCTCCTCTCCTTCTCTGACTTGGTTGTCTTTAAGGATCGACGCGATGGCCGTCTCTCATCTACACAATAGGCCACCACGGGCAAGTCGTACGCCACTCCCGTGGACGAAACCACCGGTGTCGGATGCAAAGTTGCTCGTCAGCGCCAGCAGCGCCCAGCTCGTGGCGGCTACATCCTGCGGTCGCTTCGGAGCGGTTCTGCGGATGGATCGCCGGCCAAGGGCACGCGGGCGGCTGCGGGGTGGCTTCCACCGAGAATTTTCCCGAGTTCAGCCTGCGCGCCGTCTCCCAGCAGAGACGGATTCTCCTCAATCAATGCCGTGATAGCAGACCAAAGTTGCTCCGCGGTAAGCGCCTCCACCATGCTGCCCACTTCCAGAAGGCCGTTGACGTCTTCGATTTGGGCTTCCCGGAGGATTCTCAGCTGCTCCTCGCTGTAGAGCCGAGTCACAAGGGCCGCAAGGAAGCGGTTGCGCGCTTCCTTGGTGCTCATACTGGCCTGGCACGCCTGGAGAGCGGCGACAACTTCCTGCCTTTCGTTCGACGGTGCGGGCTCTGCCATTGCGGACTGTTCGGCACCGCCGTCCGGCCGTCCGGGCACGCGGGACTTGAGCCGATTCCATCTCGACACCACAGTCGGTGCCGCCTGCTCGGCTAGCCATCTCGCCACGTGCGGTCTGGCCTTGTCCGCAGCTGCGGCAGCACCGGCGATAAGTAGGTTGCCGAGCAGGCCGATTGCGTGGTCCGACAGTGACGGCTCCTCGCGTGTCACCGGTCCGCCTGATGGGCTCGATCCCATGTGGTAAACGAACACCACCGGCGGATCGTCGTCCTCTTCGTCGATGTCGCTCAGTGTGACCTGGCCGAGCTTGTTAGTTTTGTCTTCGCGAGTCAGAGGGCTGTAGCCGCCGGGTTTCTTTTGCGACTTCGAGAGATGCGATCCGTCGTCGTACTCAACCCACATCTTTTTCTTAGGCATTCGCCACCGTCCCAGAAAGTGATTCAATCGCATTGTTAGTGCCAGGAAGCGCCGTTGCCTTGGGCCGAAGACGTCGGGGCGCAGCGCGGTAGATGTCTGCGACACCGAGCACCGCACCGGCCCGGTCCTCGCCTTCGACGGTCGCTCATGAGCCAGCTTCCTGACCAGTCTCAAGACCGACCCGGTAAGTTAGGGCGTCTCCTCCTCGACCAGCACCCACACCTGCTTGAGGGGTAGCTCCGCGCGAAGCTCGTCCGGAAGTTGGAGGTAGTTTCGGCATACGGCGTCGATGAGATCGTCGGCGTCCCAGACGCGGATGCGGAAGTGCTGGTTGATCAGCAACGCGCGGGCGTTCCCATTGATGCCACCCCAGGCCACGAGCAACGCCTGATCCGCACCGTGGCTACCCAACGCGCCCTGTAGCTTCTGCACCACGTCGACGCCGACCGGGTTGGCGTCGCTCTTGACTTGAACGACCAAGCGGGGGCTGTCCAGGCCGAACGGCCCCCGGCCGGCGAATACGTCCACGCCTCCGTCGCTGGACGCCTTCGTCACCGTGCAGGTGAAGCCTTCCGCAGTGAGTACGGCGGCGACCAGGTGTTCGAGTTTGTGCCCGGCGTAGTGTTCGATCACCGTGCTGGTGATGCGGTCGCGCGCGTAGCGCTCCACGTCGACAGCCGGTGAGGCGTCTGCCTCCACATCGCCCGCTTGTGGCACGTCGGGCGCGACTGGTGCCGCCTTGCCAAGGGTGGGCCGAGCGCCGGGGTCATGGCCCGACTCCAACACCTTGGTCATACGCCACGCGCCATCGTTGCGGCTGACCTCACAGATGGTGAGAAACGCGCCGAGCGTGTAGAGCAGATCCTGCTTGATCGCGGTCCTGGGGACGTCCGTACGCAGCCATTGCACCGGTCGGACGTGACGGCGCTCCGGGTCCGGATCGGACAGGTACTGGTAGTCACCTACTACTCTGCCAATGGCAATCTGACCAGACATCTTCATGGGCAACACGACGATGTCGCCCACCGCTATACGCTCCCGTAGCGCCCACAACTGCCCGGTGTAGTTGGCTACCAGGTTTGCCTTGGCCTCGGGAAAGCCGGCCCGCACAAGGTCGCCCACCGACTCGCGAGTGGTTGCCTTCGTGAGGTCGTTGACCTCCCTGAACCCGCCTCCGGCGACCTGGTTGTCGAGGGCCCAGCTCACGCGCTCGCCGTGCCGACCCGCTCGCACCAGCCATACCCGTGGAGTCGCCGCAGCCATCAGACTTCCTTACTGTTTCCGTGCTCAGAAGAGGGCGTCGGGGAGAGGGAACAGGCCGTCGTCCAATGCGGACTCTAGCGCCGCCGGGGCCGCTTCGGACTTTGCGCGCGGTACGGCCTCGGTCCTCTTCTGCGGCTTGCGGCGGGTAGCGGCCTGTTGGGGCTTCTCCTGCTCGTGGCGCTGGTGGTTGAGTTCGAGGAGTAGATCCAGCACGTCGACCTGGACGGTCGGGGCGATGGTGAACCGGGTGCCCTGGCGGGTCTGGTGGAAACCGTGCCCCAACGTGAGGTTGAAGCCGTACGCCTCGGCCACCGCCTCGTCGATCTCGACGTGGATCTCCCGCAGGTGGCGGATGTCGGCGCTGGTGACCTGCTCATCGTGGACCAGGTTGTAGAGTTTCGTCAGCCCCAACTCGCGCCCCAGCATCACCGACCGCCGATACGAATCCAACTCCGCCCCGACCCGCTCCATCCGGCTGGTCATACCTGGCTGTGGAAAAGTCTCATAGCAGTCTGACGGAATGAATCGTAGGTCGCTCTTCATGCTTGCAGAGTTCTTTGCGGTCCACAGGTATTGGAATTCGCTGGATATTAGGGTTAGTTTTGCGGTGCTAGATGTTGCAAACACGACGAGTGACTGGGATAGCGTCTGGTTTGCGGGCACAATAGCGGGAATTTGCGTGCGGCTTGTCTGTGCGATGACGATCACACGGTCAAGGCCTTCGATCGCGCGGTGTAGGGTCGGAGTTCTTCCAGCGTACTGCCACCACCGCTCCCTTCGTCCATAAATCTTACTGCTGGCCCGAAAGGGTTTGACTTTGCGCTCCACTATACTAAAGCAGTCGGGATATCTCTGGGCCTTTTCGATTGGCCAATCTCGAAAATTGATAACCCATCGGCGTGCTGAGCAGTCTGGCTGAGTGTTAAGGTCTTCCCCGTTCAAAAATGGGAAGACGACCTCCGAGTTAACATGATTGTTGCGAATCAGCTCGCGGGCCTGATCCTGTTCGAGGATGAATCCGTCACCGAGAAGATAGGATCCGATGAACGCCTCGTTAGCATGCTTCCTTAGCCGGTGCGGTTTCCCAGTCACGCGCGACTCTGCATCCAGTGATGGGGTGATGGCTCGCACCGGGTGGCCATCAAGGACGCGCTCCTCTGCGTTGTCGACGTGGCCGACCCAGAGCAGCGACACCTCTAACGAAGCAGTGCCTGGCCAGGGCTGTGACTTGTTGGCCCGATAAATAGCCCAGCGTTGATCGAGCACTATTTGGTCGAGGCCGACCTCCCGGGTGTCGCCCTGGGCGATCGTGTTGGTGGCGATGATGCCCACCCGTCCTTTGCCGGTGACGCTGAGGTTGCGCAGCAGGAAGTAGGAGCAGAGATCCGCGCTGCCCCGCTTCCCCCGGCCGACCCGCTCGACCAGGTACTCGCGGACGTCTGGCCCGATCGCACCGGTCAGGCGCTGGCCGCCGACGAACGGCGGGTTGCCGATGACGGCGTCGAAGCCGGCCCGGTTGACCACCTCGGGGAACTCCAACGGCCAGTGCAGCGGCCGGATCGGTTCCGGCCGGGAACCGCGCAACCAGTCGGCGACCTTTAAGGCAACCCGCTGTTCCAACTCCGTGTCATACGGCCCGTCGAGCAGGCCGTACACGTCGTCGCTGAGGTCGAGCAGACGGCCGTCGTACTTCGTCTCCGGGTCGTCAGTGTCGTCCTCCGGGTCCCACGGGCGGCGTTGGGGGCGGACGGCGGTGGACAGCGCCGCGCCGACCACCGCGTCGGCGGCCAGCCGCAGCCCGTGGCCGAGCTGCTCGACCTGGGCGAGCGTGGCGGCCTTGTCGGCGGCGTCCCGGGTGTCCTCGACGACGGTCGCACCGATCGACTCGCGTAGCGTGGTCATCTCGCCGACCGTCCGGTGCAGCCGGTCGACCAGGTCGCCGAAGAAGCGGCTGTGCTGGTAACGGCCCGCCTGCGGGTCCAGGTGGAAGGCGGTGAGCTGGTCGACGGAGGTGATGCCGATCAGCGAGTCGCCCCAGCGCAGCGCGTGGTCGAGGAAGCCGAACGGTTTCCCCTTCGCCAGGGTCACCAGCCACAGCGACAGCTTGGCCAGCTCCACCGCCATGTCGTCGCGGTCCACCCCGTAGAGGCAGCGGGCGGCGACCAGGCGACGGGCCGTGAGCAGCAGTTCCTCCCGGTCCGGGTTGCCGTTGGCCAGGTCGGCGAACTCGGCGGGGAGCCCGTCGCGTTGCCAGGCCCGCACCAGCACCTCGGCGAGGTAGCGGCAGGCCGCCACCAGGAACGCCCCGGAGCCCATCGCCGGGTCGAGCACCTTGAGCCGCAGCAGCTCGTCGGCGGTCCTGGGCTGCCACAGCTTCTCGTCGGTGACGCCCTGCGCCGGGCCGGGAGAGAAGCAGAGTGGGGCGAGGGTGTGCCGGACGACCTCCTCGGCCAGCGGGCGCGGGGTGTAGTGGGTGCCCGTGTTCCGCCGGTCGCCGAACTGGGTGAACAGCACCGAGCCGGCGGGGAAGACCGTGGGCAGGTCACGCAGGTCGGCGCGGAGCAGACCCCAGAACGGGCGTACCCGATCGGTCAGGTCGGCGTCGTTGTCGCAGGCCGCGTGCAGCGCGGCGAGCTGGTGCGGCGCGGGCGTCGCGGCCAGGGCCTTCGCCGCCTGCCGGACGGTGAGGTCGCAGCGGGCGACCAGCCAGACCCGCAGCTCCGCCTCACCCCGGGCGGCGGCGGCCTCCAACTCGGCAAGCGGCAGCTCCGGCTCGCGCTTGCCGAGCAGACCGACGTACGGCTCCCGCACCCGGGCGCAGGAGAACTCCAACAGACCCTCGTAGACGTGGCCGAGCTGCTCCACGCCGAGGCTGGAGTAGCTGAGCTGCTCGGCGGCCCGGCCCCGGTGCCGCAGCACCAGCAGGGCGTCCAGCATCTCGTGCACCACCCGGTCGGTGACCGCCGCGTCGACCAGCCAGGGAAACCGCCCCGGGTCGAACAGCGAACCACCGTGGGCGGGAATCCGCAGGTCGGGGTGCTCGCAGCCGTCGTACACCGCGGCAAAGAGGGCGAGCAGCCGGGGCCAGGCGGCGGTACGACGGTCGCCGACCTCGTCGCTGTACATGTCACGCGCCGTGCGGAGCTGACCGTGCAGGGTGGACGCCGCGTACGCCTGCGCGTAGAGCGGATCGGCCACCGGCAGCAGCCGCTGCTCCTCGGCATAGAGCAGGAAGACCAGCCGCATCAGCACGGTCAGCGAGCCCCGGTAGATCTCCCGGTCGCTGACCTTGCCGAGCAGCATCCCTTCGGATTCCCGGTCCAGCCGGGCCAGCTCGCCGACGAACAACTCCACCGCCCGGCGGACCTGGTCGCCCAGGGTGGTGGTGATCTGGGTGAGCGCCTCCGCGCTGCGGACGAACAACCCGGCGAGGCCGGTCGACGGGCGGCCGTCGGCGTCGGTCGGCGGGACGAGCACCCGGGACGCGGCGAGCAGCGTCGCGAAGCCGCGCAGCAGCGCCGGTTCCTCCAGCCAGAGGTCGGCGTCGAAGACACCCACGCCGGTGGGCTCCCCCCGGCGGGCGTGCACCAACGCCCAGTGCTGCCCGTTGGTCACCAGCGCCAGCGGTACGCCGGTGTCCCGGCACACCTGCGCGGCCTGCTCGATCGCGCCCGGCCGGTCACCCCGGGTGGCGGTGAGCGAGGCGGCGAAGGGCAACCGGTGTACGTGCAACCGGTCGGCCCTGCCGCCGCCGGGCTGCGGACCGGACAGCACCACGTCCGGCCGGAAACCGTCGACGCCGGTGACCTGGACCGGGCCGTCGGCACGGGCGCTGGCCGGGTAACGCAGCAGCTCGCCGAGGATCAGCTCGACCCAGGCCGGGCCGAGCAGGTCCGGGGCGTCCTGCACCTCGGCCCAGCCCCGGCGGACCCGGTCGCGGACGTCGTCCGGCACGGTGTCGAGGCCGTGCGGCAACGTCTCGACGAGCACCGGCACCGTCAGGAACGGCCCCTCCGGGCGCAGCAGGCCCAGCCACTCGGCGTGCTGCTCGTCGATGGTCAGCGCGGGCGGTCGGGGCCGTTGCGTGGGCGGTCCAACCGCCCGGCGGCCGGTGCCGGCACGGGGGGACGATCCTCGGGACTGGCGGGGGATGGCGGGCATCAGCGGGCACCTCGGGCCAGGGACGCGGGGACCAGGAAGGTGACGGCGGCCGGGAACCAGCGGGGCGTCGGGTCGGCGTAGCGACGACGCAGCGCGTCGCTCTCCCGCTCCCGCTGCGCCGGGATCTCGCGCAGCCGGGCCTGCAACGCGTCCCGGTCGGCGTGCAACTGGTCGCGCTCGACGGTGAACAGGGTCGGCTGCTCCCAGTGCGGCTCGTCGGCGAGCTTGCTGCGGATCGAGGATTCCAGCTCGGTCAACACCGAGCCGATCGCGGTGACCTCTTCCTCGCAGCGGCGGGCGAGCAGCCCGCGCAGGCTGCGGGCGCGCTGGTCGGCGCGGGTGCCGAGAGCCCGACCCAGCGGCCCGGCCAGTGTCGGCCACAGCTCGGTCAGGCTCTGCCGGACCTGCTCGGCGGGGACCTCGTCGGTCGCGGCGGCGAGCAGCGCCTCCAACTCCTCCTGACGGACCCGCGTGAGTTTCCCACCCTCGATCGGGCCCCCGGCGGTGACGATCTCCTCGTGCAACCGGGTGCCCTCCGCACCGGTGACCACCACCCGGCCGTGGGCGATCAACGCCGGGCTGCGCAGCAGGTCACCCGCCACCACCCGGGCGGTGACCCGGCTGAGTTTCGCGTCGCCCGACCCGGCACCGCCCCGGGCCTGGGCCCACAGCTCGGCCCGGAGCAGGCGCAGGCACATCTGCACCAACTGGTGCCCGAGGTGCATGAGCACCACGTCCGTACGCCCCACCGCCGCGTCCGGATCGAAGGTGATCGGCCGTTCCCGGCCGGTCACCGGGTGCAGCAACCCGTCGTTGCGCGCGGTCGCCCAAGCGCCGGGCAGCTCGGGCAGCCGGAACCAGGCACCCGATGCGCCGGCCGGAGTCGGTGCGTCGAGCAGGTCCCGGCGGTGGGCCAGCCGTAACCCGGTGCGGACCACCCGCTCCACAGTGGCCGGGGTGAGGTTCAGCTCCGCCCGGCTCCCCTTCAACGTGTCGGTGAGCCGTTGCAGGTCCCGGGCCAGGTCACGTTCCACCCGCAGCCGGGCCCGGCTGGCCCGCCTGTCGATCTCGACGTCGGTGACCCGCCAGTCGGTCTGCTTGCCGGTCATCTTCTGCTCGACCTGGGCGGCGATTACCTCACCCGCGCTGCCCAGGTCGGCGCGGATCGCCTCGACCTTCTCCACCGCCAGCCGCAGGAACGCCAGCTCGTCCTCCAACGAACCGGTGGTGTAGTCGACCTGCTGCCAACCGGCCGGCACGAAGTGCAGCACCTCCACCCGGGAAGCGCGCTGACCGTGCCGGTCGATCCGGCCGTTGCGTTGCTCAAGACGGTTGGGATTCCAGGGGATCTCCCAGTGCAACAGTCGGTGACAGTGCCGTTGCAGGTTGATGCCCTCGCTGGCGGCGTCCGTGGCGAGCAGGACCCGCACGTCGTCGAGGTCGGGGTGCTCGGTGAAGACGTTCTTGACGTGTTCGCGTTCGTCCGGGTCCTGCCCGCCGTAGAGCAGGGCGATCCGCTCCGGCGGGTAGCCGGCGCTGAGCAACCGCTCGTGCAACCAGCGTTGGGTGTCGCGGTACTCGGTGAAGATGATCACCCGCTCGTTCGACCACTCGCCGCCGGGTCGCACGAGCGGGTCCAACCAACGATGTAGTGCGGCGAGCTTGGCGTCCGGCCGCTCCTGCGCCGAACGTGCCCAGGTGCGCAGCTCACCCAGGAGCGCCCGTTCCTCGGCCGACAGCGGGGCCGCGTAGTGCCGGACGGTGGTCAGGGCATCCGCCTCGGCGCTGCCGTAGGCGGCGTCGTCCTCGGCCGTCTCGGCCAGCCGGTCGATCACCGGTTGCAGGACCTTCTCGCCGGCCGCCCGGTCCCTCGCCCGCACCGGGTCGTCGGCGGCGGTGTGATCCCGGGCGGTCATCGTCGCCAGGTGGGTTTCCACCGTCTCGGCGAACGCCTTCGGCGACGAGAAGAGCCGGCGCTTGAGCAGGGTGGTGACGAAGTCGGCGGCGATCTCACCGGCCCGTCCGTCGGCGTTCGTCCGGCGGCTCGCCGCATAGCGGCTGAGCTGGGCGTGGGCGTGCCGTTCGGCGGCCGGGTAGTCGACCTCCAGATAGCCCAGGTGCCGTGCCGGGAACCGGGGGGTGCCGTCCCACTTCGGCGGCAGCTCGCTCTTGAGCCGCCGCACCATCACCCGGGCCAGCTGCTCGTCGGTCGGCTTGACGCCCCGGGCAAACCGCTGGTCGTCGAGGAGCTCCAGCAGCGCGGTGAACGACTCGGTGAAACCGTTGTGCGGGGTGGCGGAGAGGAACAGCCGATGCTCGCAGTGTGGGGCGAGAGTGCGGATCGCCCTCGTACGCTGCGAATCCACCGCGTACCGGCCACGGCCGGACGGCGCACAGGTGTGTACCTCGTCAACGACCAGCAAGTCGAAGCTGCGCGGATAGCGGGGCATCGCCGGCAGCACCTCGCGCAGCAACCGCATCGGCCGGTCCCGCTTGAGCCAGTCCACGCTGACGATCAACCGGGGGTAGTGCGTCCACGGGTTGGTGTAGAGACCTCGGGCGCGGCGCAGCTCCCGCAGCAGCGGCGCGTCGACGATGCGGAAGTCGAGACCGAACTTGTCGCGCATCTCGTCGCGCCACTGCCGGGTCAGCCCGGCCGGGCAGACGATCATCATGGTGCGGGCCCGGTGCCGCAGCATCAGCTCCTGCATCACCAACCCGGCCTCGATGGTCTTGCCGAGACCGACGTCGTCGGCGATCAACAGGTTGGTCCGTGGCATCGACAGCGCCCGGACCACCGGGTCGAGCTGGTAGTCCTCGATCTCGATGCCGGAGCGGAACGGGGCCTGGAGGGCGGTCCGGTCGGCCGAGGCGATGGCCCCCCAGCGCACCGCATCCAGGAACGCCGCCAACTGCCCGGGATCGTCGAACCCGTGCCGAGGGTCCGGCAGCGTCGCGCTGTCGTGCACCCGCCGCCCTGGCTCCAGCTCCCAGACCACCCGCAACTCCTCGTCGCGGGCGTCGTCCTCGATGCTGACCAGAGTGGCCAGGTGCGGGGTCACACCGGTGAAGACGTGCGGGTCGCCGCTGGTCACCTCGCTGCGGACCACGTCGGCGACGACCCAGCGCCGGTTGCGTACCGTGACGAGCTGGCCTGGCGCCGGAGGGTTGTCGATCGCCGTGGTCATCCGGCTCGAACCATCGGTGTGCTCCTTCGGCCCATGTGGGCGTCGTCCCTGATCCGTCGAGCGTTCCGGGGATGTAGGCGCTCAAAAGGCAGACAGAAACCGTAATCTACGTTGGACGTACGTATGATCCACATAGGAAGTAGCAGACTGTCGGTTCGATCGGCTAGCCGACAGACACTGCCCGACGCCTACCGATTTCCGTAGTTTGGTCAGCACCGCTGAGCCAGGAGGTTGGATGTCCCACGTCCGCATCCGGATCGACTTCACCCCGCTGGTCGATGACGACGAGTTCGTCCTCGGCGAGCTGACCGAGGAACTGGCGGACGACCTCCGCGAGGTCGGTGAGGTGGAGCGCGTCGAGCGGCCGGTGACCGATCCGGAGACGAAGGGCGCAGCCGAGCTGGCGCTCGGCGTCGTCACCGTGCTGGCGGGCACCGACCCCGGCTATGTGCAGGCGCTCGTCGACGTGGTGCTGGCCTTCCTGCGACGGCACACCGGTCGCCGGGTGCACCTGCGGGTCGGCGACATCGAGTTGACCATCGACCGGCCCACCCACGCCCAGACCGACGAACTGATCGCCACGGTGCGGGCGGCGATCGAGCGGACCCGCCCCTGATGGGCCGGCACGCCCTGCTGATCGGCACGACCACCTGCCACGCCGACCGTGAGCTTGCCCTCCTGCCCTCCGTACGCCAGGACGTGGCGCAGTTCAAGGCGCTGCTGGACGGCGCGGGTGAGTTCGACTCCGTACGCGCCGAGATGGACCTGCCGGCGACCCACCTGCGTCAGATAGTCGAGGAGTTCTACGGCGCGCGGAGCCGGGGGGACCTGGCGCTGCTCTACTACTCCGGCCACGGCGTGCTGCACGGCGACGGGCAGTCCCTGTTCCTGGCCGCGACCGACACGGTCAGCGGGCAGTTGCACGCGACCGCGTTCGACACCGACGGCACGCTGCGGCACCTGCTCAACAACACCAAGGCCGCGCAGAAGGTGGTGCTGCTCGACTGCTGCTTCTCCGGAGCGTTCACCGCCCGCAACCGATTCCAGGGCGGCGTTCGCGAAGAGCCACGCCGCCTCAAGCGGGAGCGCGGCACCTTCATCCTCACCTCCAGCACCCACCTGAAGGCGTCGAAGGCGCAGGGGCCGGACCGTCCGTCGGTCTTCACCGAGGTGCTTCTCGACGGTCTGCGGGGTGCGGCCGAAGGGCCGTCCGACGACGGTTGGATCACCAGCAACGACCTGTCCCGCTGGACCCTGACCGAGATGGCCCGGCGTCGTCAGCACACCCCGGTCGAGTCGAGCGAGGGCGTCACCGAGCCGATCAGGCTGGTCGCGGCACCGGGTTCCGCCGCCGAGGCGAGGCAGGCCGCCGTCGTCACGGCGAGCCCGGCCGACAACGCGCCGTTCGACGCGGACCAGTGGCGTCGCCTGGTCACCTACTACGTCAACTGCATGCAGCGGTCGACCGTCCTGCAGTCGTTCATCGACCCCAAGGCGGCCGGGACCTATCTGACGGCCCCGCCGGGGCGCGAGGCCGTGTTCACGTCCGAGTCGCCCGTCCGGCTGGGCCGCATGGCGGCCAATCTCGCCGAACGGGCTCGTGCCGATGGTCGGGAGTTGCAGTACGGCTATCCGGTCGTCGTCGTCCAGCCGGACCGCAAGCGGCAGGTCCGGCTCGCTCCGCTTCTGGTCTGCGACGTCACCGTCGGCGCGGACGACGTCCTGCACGCCTCGTTCCCGCCCCGCCCCAGCGCCGCCCTCGTCGATCTGCTCCAGCTCTCCGAGGTGGAGGCCGACGAGTTGGTGCAGCGCGTCGAGCAGGCATTCGTGCCGGGTGACCCGGAGTCCCTCACCGCCACCGTCGATGTGCTCGTGAAAACGTTCGGGTTGAACCCGGTGACGGAGATTGATCCGGCGACGCTCGGCGGCACCATCCGCTCCGGACCCGTCAACGGGGTGCAGAACGCCGCGATCCTCTACGCCGTCGACGCCGCCCAGTCGCCGCAGCGGCAGCTCGTCGACGACCTGCGCGGCATGATCAAGAACCCGAGGCTCATCGGAGGTACGGCGCTGGGCGCGTTGGCGCTCCGCCCCGACGAGGCAGCCGTGCCGCCGGTCGTGACGGTGGCGACGAGCGCGGTGAACGAGGCGCAGGAAGAGATCATCCGGGCGGCGATGTCGCAGCCGTTGACCGTGGCCCAGGGGCCGCCCGGCACCGGCAAGAGTCAGCTCGTCACGGCCCTGCTGGCGACCGCCACGGCCGCCGGCCAGAGCGTGCTGATCGGCTCCACCAGCAACCAGGCCGTCGACTCGGTGCTCCACCGGGTGACCGACATGGTCGGCCCAGGGTTGCTGATGCGGACGGGCAACCAGGAACACCGCCAGCAGGAGCCGAAGCACCTCGCCGACATCATGGCCGCCTATCCGGCTGCGGAACGGTCGACCCTTCCTGACGACCGGACGCCGTTGCGCGAGTTGCGGATGCTGGCCGAGGAGGCCGCCGGTCTCCGTGCCCGGTTGGACGAGCGACGGTTGCTCGAACGCGACCTCGCGGACCTGGCCGCCGAGCGTGACGCCGACCCGGATGACCGGGACGCCGGCCTCGGCGCGGTCCCGCTGCCAGCCGACGACGCCGCGCTGGCGCAGCTCGTCCGACTGACCGATCGGGCGCTCGCCAGCAGGTGGTTCGGCTGGTGGTACCGGTGGCGGCTGCGGCCGTACCGGGTCGTCGACCGGCACGGTGTCGAGGCGCTCGCCGAACGTGCGGTGTTCGAACTGCGGTGGCGGGAGAGCCTGCGGCGACTGGCCGGGCTGCCCGACGCCGAGGCCACCTGGCGGCGGCTCGTAGAACTGATCGGCACCACCCGGCCCGCCCTCAGCATCGACCTGCTGCGGGCGCAGATCGCCCGCCGGGTGACTGCCGGAACGCGGCTGTTGCAGGACCGGGCCGACGAGATGGCCCGGCCACAGTCCGACAGTTGGGCCTACTTTCCGGAGCTGCTGCGGGTGCTGCCCGGCTGGGCGGTGACCGCGTTGTCCGCCCGGCGGTTGAAGAGAACCCCCGCGTTGTACGACCTGGTGGTGATCGACGAGGCGGCACAGTGCACCATCCCCGCGATCCTGCCCATGCTCTACCGCGCCAAGCGTGCCCTGATCATCGGTGACCCACGTCAGCTCGCGCCCGTCGTCGACCTGCCCGAGGCCGACGACGTCACCGAGCGGGCCCGCGCCGGGCTGAGCACCGGTTGGCTGACCGCCCGTCGGCTGACCTACACCGCTCATTCCGCCTACGACGCGTTCGCCGCCGCAGCGAAGGCCACGCATCTGCTCGACGAGCACTACCGGTGCCACCCGGATATCGTCGACGTGCCGAACCGGGAGGTCTACCAGGGGCGACTCACCGTGCTGACCGATCCGGCCCGGTTGGCCGCGCCGGCCGATCCGGCGGTGCGGTGGCGCGATGTTCCCGGACGGTTCAGCCCGGGGGCGACCGGGTCCGGGTACAACCAGGTCGAGATCGACGCGGTCGTCGCCGAGGTGAGGGACCTGCGGGGGGCGTACCCGGACGTCTCGATCGGGGTGGTCACGCCGTTGGCCGCGCACCAGCGTCGCCTGGCGGCCGCCCTGAACGCCGCCGGCCTCACCGACAACCTGCTCTGCGCGACGATCCACAAGTTCCAGGGCAGCGAGCGGGACATCATGGTCGTGTCGCCGGTCGGGGCGCACGGGGTGCCGGACCGTACCCGGGGCTGGCTGGCCCACCAGACCAACCTGTGGAACGTGGCCATCACCCGGGCCCGGTCCCAGCTCGTGGTGGTCGGTGACCGGTCGTGGTGGTCGGCACAACGGGGTCTGCTGACCGCCCTGGCGCTGGTCGGCGATGCCACCGGGGCCCGACCGGGCGCGGATTCCGTACCGGCGGACCGGCTCCACCGCGCCCTCCGGCAGGTGGGACTCACCGTGCGGCGTGACGTCCCCATGGCCGGGCAGACCGTCGACATCGTGGTGCGGCGCGAGGATGCCGAGCTGGCGGTGGTGGTCGACGATCCGGCCGGCGATCCCGAAGGGAGAGAGCTGCGTAAGGTGCTCGCCCGGCTCGACGTCACCGGCGGGTCCTACCCCGTGCGCCGGGTGCCCGTATGGCGGTGCCTGGCCGAACCGGAGCAGGTGGCGGCGGAGCTGGCCGACGCCCTGCTGCCGTCGGCGCGGGAGTGGAACGGCGGGTAGGCCCTGCCCCTCCAACAGGAGGGGCGGCAGCCGACCTGACGGCACCGGAAGGACCCACCGGGGTCCTTCCGGTGCCGGACCGTCACGACCTGGTCAGGGTCACCTGCACCGTCTCACCCGGGCTCTGCCCGGCCGCGTTGGCGAACCCGACGGTGAACGCCACGTCCAGCCGACCGGTTTTGACCAGCGTCTGCCGGTACGCGGGTGCCACCGTCACGGTCACCGTCACCGTGTTCGCCTTGGCCACCTGCCGGCTGACCCCCACCACCTTCTCCCCGCTGAGGGTGAGGGTCCCGGCGGTGTTGACCGTCGCGGTGAGCGTCGCCGTACCCGAGGTGGGGTCGGCTTCCACCTTGTCGATCCGTACGGTCGGGGCCGGGGTTGCCGGGTCGACCGTGCCGACGACCGGCTTGGACAGCGTCGACTGCCCGGACGAGTCGACCACCATCGCCTGGAACCTGACCTGCTTGCCGGCGTCCTTCACTGCCGGTGTCCAGGCGAACAGGTAGGGGGCGGTGGTGGTCGTGCCGACCAGGGTGCCGTTGACGAACAGGCTCGCCGAGGCGATGGCGTGGTCGTCGGTGCCCCGGATCAGCGGATGTACCGTCGACCCGACCCGGAGCACCGCGCCGCGTCCCGGGTCGGCCACCTCGGCCGAGGGCGCGGCGTCGGCGACCCGGCCCACCGTGGTCGGCACCGCCGGGGGCGGCGTCGGCCGGCGCTTGGTGACGGTGACCGTGGCGCTGCCCGTGCTGTCCGCGCCGGAGATCGCCTCGACGCCGGTGGCCGGGACCGCCGGTCCGCCCGGCACCGGTTGCCCGCTGCCGAGGTAGCTGCCGGTCAGCGCGAACGGGGCGCCCTCGCGTACGGCGGTGTTGTCGGCGTTGGCGTTGTAGACGGCGAACCCGTTGCCGGTGAGGACGTTGCGGAAGCCGGTGAGCGCCCCGGCCGTCTCGGTGCCGGCGTCGGTGAGCAGGATGCCGTACGACCGCTGGGGTGCGGGCGGGTAGTAGTTCCCGGTGATCCGGCTGGTGTTCACGAAACCGTCCGTCCCGCCGGTGTACGCGATGCCGGTCTGCGGGAACCGGCTGTTCGGCTCGCCGGTGACCACGGTGCCGGTCACGTACCCGTGCTGGCGGATGCCGGAGCGGACGGTGGTGTCCGGGGTGCCGTCGCGGCCCCGCGCGCCGTCGAAGAGGATGCCCCCGGACTGGTAGCCGCTGACCACGCTGCCGGTGACGGTCAGCTCGCTCTCGACGGTGCCGGTGCCCGCCCCCCGGATGATGCCGGTCTTGACGATGCCCCAGCCGTGCGGGTGCGCGGCCAGTTCCTCGTCGGTGGTCGCCACCCGCAGCGGGCCGACGACGCTGTCCGCGACCCGACCGGCCGCGCCGAAGTACGCGATGCCCGCCTCGGCCCAGACGTCGCCGGAGGTCACGGTCACGCCGGAGAGGTCGAGGAACATCTCGTTGGTGTCGGTCGAGCCGAGCGACTGCCGGGACACGGTGATCACGTTGCCGCCGCCGTCGCGCAGGTACGGCTGGTCGCCGGCCAGGTTCCCCAGCGACGGATCCGGCGTGATGGTGACCTTGTCCGCGCCGGCTCCCTTGATCTTCAGCGGCTTGGTGATGGTCAGGCCGTTGCGCGCCCCGCTCTGCACGGGGTTGGACGCGTGGTTCACCGGGGTCGACGACTCCTGGTAGACCCCTGCGCAGACCACGATCGTGTCCCACGGCGACGCGTGGTCGACGGCGGTCTGGATCGACGTGAACTGTGCGTTCGGGCACTGCGTGCGGTCGTCGTCGACCGTCCACGTGGTGTTGCCCTGCGGGTTCGCCACCGGGTCGACGAGCGCGACGTTGCCCGGGGTGTTGTCGTAGCCGGCGAGGTAGGTCGCCGGGTCGGGGCCGCCGAGGGCGGACGGGCCGTGACCCGCGCCGTCGGCCCGGTCGCCGTCCGACAGGAGCTGCGCCCCCGCGTCCGACTCCTGGAAGCGGACGTCGGCCAGCTCGATCGAACCGGACTTCGGCATGTCGCCCACCCCGAACCGGAGTTCCAGCTTCGCCAGCGCGCCGACGTCGACGCCCTGCGCCGCGAACTCGGCGAGCGGAACGCGGATCTGGTCGAGGACGACGTGGGTGTTCGGGGTGTTCGTGCCGGTCGACATGTGCAGGGCGTTGCCCCAGCGGGGGTCACCGGCGTCGACGGTCCCCTCGCGGCCGGCGGCGTCGCGCAGCGCGATCACGAACCGCTGGGTCGTCGAGGCCGGGTCGTACGAGGTGGGCTTCTCGTTGGGCCAGACCGGGTTCGTCGGGGTGCCGTTGACAGTGGTGTCCCTGGTGTTGTCGCCCCGGTTGTCGGCACCCGGGTTGCGGGTGTCGAAGAAGTTCACGGCGGCGCTGAGCGCCAGCGCCCGCAGGTGCCGTACGTCGCCGGACGCGGCCGGGATCGCGGCGGTCAGCGACGCGGTTGAGCCCGGCTCCCAGGCGAGGGTGAGCTGGCGACCGTAGGAGTGGTTGACCGGGCTGTTCTCCCGGGTGCCGTTCTGCCCGCCGAGCGCGCCCGCCGCCGGCAGCGGGCAGGGCTTGGCGGCGGTCGGCAGCCCGGTCTTGCCGAGCTGTGCCGGGGCGAAGTCCTGCGGCTCCGGGTTGCACCAGTCGTACCCGCCGGGGGTGGTCGCCGGTTTCGGGGTGACCCCGGCGGCCTGCGCGTACGGGTCGGCGAAGCCGGTGCCGGTCAGGGTTCCGCCGAGGGCGTTGCGGGTCAGCGGGTTGGCCACCTCGGGCCGGATCACGTCCACCCGCTCCTGCGGGGCGGCGAAGTAGCTGGTGTTGACCCGCTCGTCGCAGCCGATCGCGGTGCCGGACGGGCTGGTGGGGCAGGCCGACGCCGGCACCTGGAGGCCACCCGGGGTGTTCGCCAGCTCCCCGGTCAGGTAGGGCTGGAACGCGCCCTCGCCGCCGACGTAACGGCGGAAGAAGGCGGCCATCGTGGCCAGGCCGAGCTTCTCCTGGTCGCCCATCCGCGCCGCGTCGCCGGAGAACTTGGTGTTCACGGCGGGGTTCAGCGGGTCGGAGTTGTCGATGGCGTAGTTCAGGGCCGGGTCGGTGTAGCTGGCCGCGCCGCTGAGCCGCAGATTGTGCGGGTGGATGTTGTTGGTCGCGAACGGCGCGGAGTTGCCGCACGCGGCGTCGTTGTTGGCCTGGCCGTCCGCGCCGCCGTCGGCGTACCAGACGGTGTTGTACCAGTTGTGGATCGCGCCGAGGTGCTCCACCTGGATGCGGGGGAAGGGGTCCCCCGGGTTGACGTACTGGCTGCGCTCGAACAGCCGCGCGCCCTGGAGGTTGGAGACGTCGCCGTCGCACATCGGCAGGATCGTCAGGTACGGCATCCCGTACGGGGCCTTGCGCTCGTAGTCCACCGGGGCGAGCGAGATGACCCCGCGCAGCGGGTACCGCGGGCCGTCGGTGCGGATGCGGTTGTAGTCGATGAAGCTCGACACCGCGTCACCGCCGCGCGAGTGTCCCATCAGGCCGATGCGGGTCAGGTCGAGGCGGCCGGCGAGCGTGGTGCCGACGGTGGTGTGTTCGTCGACCGGCAGGCCGCCGGGGCGGTTCGCCGCGCTCAGCGCGTCCAGGGTTGCGGCGATGAGCATCCGGCGGCTGTGCATGCCCTTGCCCTTGTTGCCGTCCTGCCGCATCATCAGCTGGTCCTGGGACACCGAGAAGGTGGTGTAACCCCAGGTGGCGAGGTTCTCCGCCAGGTAGGCGTAGCCGTTCTCGTTGTGCTTGAACTGGGCGCAGGTGAGCTGGGCGGTGTTCTGGCCGGAGTCGCACGAGCCGTGGTTGCCGTGCACCAGCACGAGCACCGGCGACGGCGTGGTGCGCCGGCTGAAGTTCGGCGTGTGGAGCTGGCCCCGGATCTCGATCTGCTCCGGTGCCTGCGCGGTCCCGGCCGTCGGGTCGGCGCCGGAGGAGTTCGGTTCCTGGATGCTGGCGAGGCCGAACTTGGCCTCCTGGACGGCCCGGTGGCCGAAGGGGCCGCGGGCCGTCGGGTCGGGCAGGTCGGTCGTGGCCGCCGGGGGCGGCGCGGCGGCGGTGGGTGACGCCGCCGAGGCCGGTGCCGCCAGTGCCACCGGGGCCGTCACCGCGACGATCACCGAGAGGAGTATCGGCATACTCCTCGATGTTCGTACCTTCAAAGCTGTCTCCCTGGAGCGAGTTGAGCATTCAACGGTCGGGAACGTTAACCAGCTCTCGTTTCTCCGACGTTTCCTGCGGCAGGCGTTTCGCGGGTCGGCCGAACCCTTCCCTACCAGGGGAAATGCGCCCTCGACGGGAACCCGGCGGCAACTCTGACGATTGGGACTCCGGCCTTCTTCGTGACTCATTTCCGGGTCACGGAACGGCGGGACGGATGCCCGCTCCGGGTCGCCGCCAATGGTGGGGATTTCGACGGTTACGGCTACCGGAGAGGTCGCTCCGTCGCTATCGGTGGACCGGCGGTGGGCCACCGGAGGTGAGGTCTCCCGGGATTACGGATGGGTCGCTAACCACCCAACACGCTTATCACGGGCAAGTCGTGCGCCACTGTGTGGAGGCGGCCAAGCGGTGCAGTACGGACAAGTGCCCGGCGGGCCGGCGCGGGCCGCGTGAGAGTTTCCTGCTGAGTGACCAGACAGTGATGTAATCGAAACATGACTATTGGTGGCCGGGTCCGGAGCCGGTAGCATCCACATTCGTGGCGGTCGCTGGACACGATTGTGCCGGCGGTGTCACGAGCGGCTGTCGACCATTTGGTCGAATGCTGCCCAGGATCTGCCGGCCCCGGTACCGGGCAACTGTGGCCGAGCGGTTCGTCCCGCTTCCGGCTCGCCGTAGAGCCGTGTGAACGGTGGCCGGTGCCCCAATTCGGCCGGGCCCCGTTCTGGAAACAAACATTCATGGCGGCTGCGCCAGAACGAGGGAGAAATGGTTGCCATCCGGCAGGTCTCGGCGGACCAGAACAGCGAGTTGGCCGCCTGCGTCAAAGCCTGGCGGCACCGGCTTCCGCCGGATGACCACCAGGTCGCCCGAAGACGTCGGGGACGTCGGTCCAACGTCACCCAGGAGGAGATCGCGGAACTCGTCGGGGTGAGCGTCGTCTGGTACAGCAACCTCGAACGCGGCGTACGCGCCAACTACTCGGACGCCTTCCTCGACGCCGTCGCCGGGGCGCTGCGACTCGACCGGCACGAGCGGGAACTGCTCTACCTGCTCGCGATCGGCCGGATGCCCTCACCCGCGCCGGCCGGCACCTCCCCGACCGTCCTCGGCACCGCCCTGCGCCAGTTCGTCGAGGGGCAACGCTGGGCGACCTACGTGCTCGACCGGTACGCGCGGGTGGTGCTGCACAACGAGGTGTGCGAGTCCTACTATCCCTGGCTACGCACCGATCCCAGCTATCCGCGCTGGCTGTTCACCGACGCGGACGCCCGTCGACGGCTGGTCAACTGGGACACCGACTGGGCGGCGCCGCTGCTCACCCAGATGCGCATCGCCCAGGCGCTGCACCCGCAGGACGCCGGGATCGCCGCGCTCGTCGACGCCTGCCTGGAGACCAACCCCGAGGCCCGCTGCCTGTGGGCCGCCCACCCCGCGTCCGGGCGTACCCTGCGGTCACGGCGTGGCATCCGGCTGGCCAGCGACCACCGGACGACCCTGGTCGACGTGGTCACCCTCACCGACCCGAGCGCGAGCGACCTGCAGATCGTGTCGCTGATTCCGGTGGCCGAAGCCGCGTAGCCGCCGTTCCCGCGTCCCCTCCGCCGTCGGTGAATTGCACCCCGGCCGGTCCGGCCCGCCCCTGTGTCCCCGGTGAGGGGCCCCAACTGTCAGTTTAGGAAAGTGGCAATTTCTGGCCGCCGTCCGCACCGCCGGGCAGGATTCTCCACGCCGCTTCCGGAGGCTTTGTGGACTCCTGCGGCCATCGATGCGGACCGGAGGCGGACATGAATCCATTCGACGATGCGGACGGCACGTTTCTGGTGCTGGTGAATGCCGAGTCGCAGCACTCGCTGTGGCCGGAATTCGCCGAGGTGCCGGCGGGCTGGACCGTGGCATGGGGACCGGGCGGTCGGGACGAGGCACTCCGGTACGTGGAGGAGAACTGGCAGGACATGCGGCCGAGAAGCCTCGCTCTCGCGATGGCCCGGGCCGATGACGCCACCCTTCGTACCGAGTAATAGCACCACCGATTCGCCGTGGCGCAGCAGGTGCACCTTCTGTCAGGAGAGTTTCGTATGGCTGAGGACAATCGGCGCTGGCCGTTGAGCAGCGAGCAGCAGCGGCTGTGGTTCCTCGACCGGCTGACGCCGGCGAGTGCCGCGTACCACGTCCCGGTCTCGTGGCGGTTGCGGGTCGACGTGCCGCTGCCGGCGGTCGTCGCCACCGTCGGCCGCCTGCTGGCCCGGCACGACGCGTTGTTCCTGGCCTTCGACGAGGTCGACGGCGAGCCCGTGCAGCGGCTGGTGTCCACCCGCGAGGTTCCCCTGACGGTCCACGACCTCACCGACCACCCCGCCGCCGAGCGCGACGCGCGGACCGCCGAGGTGGTCCGGGAGGTGTCCCGCGCCCCGTTCGACCTCCGCGTCGGGCCCCTGGTCCGGGCGGCCGTCTTCGCGGTCGACGGCCAGGTGCGGCTGCTCCACCTGACCTTCCACCACATCGCCGTCGACGGTCTCTCCCTGGAGATCATCGAACGCGAACTCGCCGCCGGCCTCGCCGACGCCGCCGGGCCGTGGGATGCCGTCGGGCCGGGCGACGCCGTCGGGGCCGGTGCCAGCGGCGGGCCGGAGGACGCCGCCGGGTCGGCTGTGCCGGCCTACGTCGAGCACTGCCTCCGGCAGCAGCGGTGGTTGGCCGGACCGCAGGCGCAGCGGGAACTCGACAGCCGCGTCGAGCAGTTGCGGGGCGCGCCGGAGCTGCTCGAACTCGGGCGGGACCGCAACCGGCCCCGGGACTTCAGCTACCGCGGTGCGACCCTGCGGTTCACCGTGCCGCCGCAGCTCCGCGACCGGGTGCGGGAGCTGGCCGGACGGCACGGGGTCACGCCGTACGTGGTGCTGCTGGCGGCCTTCACCGTCTTCCTGCACCGGCAGACCGGTCAGACCGACGTGGTAGTCGGTTCGCCGGTCGCCGGTCGGGGGGACAGCCGGTTCCTGGACGTGGTCGGGTTGTTCGCCGGCACGATGGTGTCCCGCACCGACCTGAGCGGCGAACCGTCGTTCGGCACCGTCGTGGCGCGTACCCAGGAGTCGGTGCTGGCCGCCCTGGAACACCTGGACGTGCCGTTCGACCACCTGGTCAACCGGCTGGTGCCGCAGCGGGTGCCGAGCCACGGCCCGCTCGTGCAGGTGCTGTTCGCGTTCCACGAGAACGGGCCGGGTGCGGTCGGCGGGTCGTTCCTGAGCCGCGAGTTCGTGCCGACGGACACCGCGAAGCTGGACCTCACGTTCACCGTCTACGACGTCGCCGGCCGGTACGACGTCGAGATCGAGTACTGCACGGACCTGTTCCTGCCCGCCACGGTCGAGCATTTCTTCTGGCACTGGTCGAGCCTGCTGGGCGGCGCGCTCGACCGGCCCGACCTGGCGATCGGGCAGCTCGTGGCGATGGACGACGCCGAACGCGCGCTGGTGCGGTCCTGGACCACACCGTCGCCGGTGGACCTTCCCGCCGGGGAGTTGGTGCATGAGTTGGTGGGGCGGTGGGTGGTGGGTTCGCCGGGTGCGGTGGCGGTGGTGTGTGGGGAGGTGGTGTTGACGTATGGGGAGTTGGGGGTGTTGTCGGATCGGGTGGCGGGGTTGTTGCGGGGGTTGGGTGTGGGTGGTGGTGGGTTGGTGGGGGTGTGTGTGGGGCGGTCGGTGGATGCGGTGGTGTGGTGTTTGGGGGTGTTGAAGGTGGGTGCGGCGTATGTGCCGTTGGATGTTGATTATCCGGTGGAGCGGTTGTCGTTGATGTTGGTGGATTCGGGTGTGTCGGTGGTGTTGGGTGGTCCGGGTGTGGCGGGGCGGTTGCCGTCGGGTGGGTGGCGGGTGGTGGAGGTGGACGCCGAGGGGTCGGCGGTGGGGGAGCCGGCCCCGGTGGACGGGGCGTCGGCGTCGTCGGTGGTGACGGGGGACAGTGCGGCGTACGTGATCTACACGTCGGGCTCGACCGGCCGGCCCAAGGGCGTCACGGTGACCCACCGCAACGCCGCCCGGTTGTTCGCCTCGGCGGCCCGGGACTTCCGCTTCGGCCCGGACGACGTCTGGTCGATGTTCCACAGCATGTCGTTCGACGTCAGCGTCTGGGAGATCTGGGGCGCGTTGAGCACCGGCGGCCGGC
This sequence comes from Micromonospora sp. S-DT3-3-22, assembly GCF_015354745.1. NCBI lineage: Bacteria > Bacillati > Actinomycetota > Actinomycetes > Micromonosporales > Micromonosporaceae > Micromonospora > Micromonospora sp. S-DT3-3-22. The sequence continues at coordinate 17,399 of NZ_JACGMO010000036.1, read as the reverse complement.
TGGTCGTGGTGCCCTACTGGGTCTCCCGCAGCCCCGACGACCTGTACGCGCTGGTCCGGGACGCGCAGGTGACCGTGTTCAGTCAGACGCCGTCGGCGTTCGTCCAGTTCGAGGCCGTCGACGCGCGCCTGCGCGACCCGCTGCGGCTGCGCTACGTCATCTTCGCCGGTGAGGCGCTGGAACGCGGCTCGGTACGCCGGTGGACGCAACGGCACGGCGCGGACCGCCCCCGGCTGGTCAACATGTACGGGATCACCGAGACCACCGTGCACGACACCTACCGCGAGATCGTGCCGGACGACCTGGACCGGGCGCTCACCCAGATCGGCCGGCCGTTGGCGGACCTGGCGATCCACGTCCTGGACCGGTACCTGCGGCCCTGCCCGGTCGGCGTCACCGGGGAGATGTACGTCGGCGGTCCGGGGGTGGCCCGGGGCTACCTCGGCCAACCCGGCCTGACCGCGGGACGCTTCGTGGCGGACCCGGTCGGCGCCGAGCCGGGCGCCCGCCTCTACCGCAGCGGCGACCTGGCCCGGTGGCGTCCGGACGGGACCCTGGAGTACGCGGGCCGCGCCGACAGCCAGGTCAAGATCCGCGGCTTCCGGGTGGAGCTGACCGAGATCGAGGCGACCGCCCACCAGTTCCCCGGCGTCACCGGCGCGGCGGTCACCATCCGCCCCGACGACGCCGGGGCCCCGCAGCTCATCGCGTACGTGTCGGCAGAGGCCGGGGCGGCGGTGCCGGTCGCCGACCTGCGGCAGTGGCTGGCGGACCGGCTGCCGGACTACATGGTGCCGGCGCGGTTCGTGGAGTTGGCGGCGATCCCGCTGACGCCGAGCGGCAAGACCGACCACCGGCGGCTGCCCGACCCGGACGAGGCCCGCCCCGCCGGCAGCGGTGACTACGTGGCGCCGCAGGGACCGGTCGAGCGGCGGCTCGCCGAGATCTGGGTCGAGGCGCTCGGCCCGGTCCAGGTGGGCCGGCACGACAACTTCTTCCACCTGGGCGGCGACTCGATCCGCAGCATCCGGGTGCTCGGCGCGGCCCGCGCCAGCGGCATCTCGTTCGCGTTGCAGGAGCTGTTCCACCGGCCGACGGTCGCCGAACTCGCCACCGTCTGCACGGTCGTCGACCTGCCCGACGCCCCGGTACGTCGACCGTTCGAGCTGGTCGCCGCCGCCGACCGGGCGCACCTGCCGGACGGTCTCGTCGACGCGTACCCGATGACGGCGTTGCAGGTGGGCATGGTCTACGAGATGACCCGCGACCTGGAGCGACTGCCGTACCACAACGTCGACAGCATGAAGGTACGGGCGCCGTTCGAGGCGGACGCCTTCACCCGGGCGGTCGCCCACGTCGTACGCCGGCACCCGATCCTGCGGACGGCGCTGTCGTTGACCGACCACAGCGAGCCGCTGCAACTCGTGCACGCCGAGGCGGTGCTGCCGGTCGGCGTCGACGACCTGCGTGACCTCGACGAGGCGGCGCAGGACGAGATCGTCCGGTCCCACCTGGAACACCAGCGGGTCAGCCCGTTCGACCACGACCGCCCGCCGCTGCTGCGGATGCACGTGCACCGCCGCTCCGACGAGGTGTTCCAGTGGACGCTGACCGAGCACCACGCCGTGTTCGACGGCTGGAGCCTGCACTCCACCCTCAGCGAGATCATGCGGGTCTACCAGGGCCTGCGCGACGGCGTGGAGCCGACCGACCCGCCGTTGGCCGCGCAGTACCGCGACTTCGTCGAGCTGGAACGCGCCGCGCTGACGTCGGCGGAGACCGAGCAGTTCTGGCGTGACCGGCTGGCCGACCCGCCGGACACCCGGCTGCTGCGCTGGCCCGACGGGCCGGTGCCGGAGCTGCCCGTCGAGGCCCGCTTCACGGGCGAGTGGTGGTACGCCACCGACGCCCGCCAACGGTACGGCTCGGTGGAGACGGTGCTCAGCCCGGAACTGTGCACGGCGCTGCGGGAGCTGGCCACCCGGTGCGGCGCCTCGCTGAAGACCCTCTTCGTGGCCGCCTGCCTGCGGACCGTCGGCTACGCCACCGGTACGACGGACGTCCTGGTCGGGGTGACCGCCAACGGTCGCCCCGAGGAGCGCGGCGGCGACGACGTCCGTGGGCTGTTCCTCAACACGCTGCCGTTCCGGCTGGTGCTGCCGGACGGCCGGTGGACCGACCTGATCGCCGAGGTGTTCGCGGCCGAGCGGGACATGTTGCCGCACCGCCGCTTCCCGATGGCCGAGATGCAACGCCGGCTCGGCATGGACCAGCCGGTCAACGTCAACTTCGTCTACAACCACTTCCACGTGATGGCCGAGATGCTGTCCGACCGGGGCACCGAGATCCTCGACGGCAAGATCGGCAGCTTCTCCACCGTCCGCGCCGAGCCGACGAACTTCCCGCTCAACATCGGGGTCGTCCGGGACCCGGTCTCGGACCGGGTGCTGCTGGCGATGGACTTCCACACCGACGCGGTCCGGGCCGAGCAGGTCCGGCTGCTGCGCGACTGGTTCGTGGCCGCCCTCTGGGACATGGTGACCGCCCCGGACCGCCACTACCTGCGCGAACCGCTGACGGTCGCCGCGCCGTCGACCACCCCGGCCCCGTCGGCCGTGGACCTGACGGCGACGGGCCCGTCGCCGTCGGACCTGGTGGCGTTGGCGGACCCGGCGGCGTCTGACCCGGTCGGGGCGGACCCGGGTGCCGGGGATTTGGTGCACGAGTTGGTGGGGCGGTGGGTGGTGGGTTCGCCGGGTGCGGTGGCGGTGGTGTGTGGGGAGGTGGTGTTGACGTATGGGGAGTTGGGGGTGTTGTCGGATCGGGTGGCGGGGTTGTTGCGGGGGTTGGGTGTGGGTGGTGGTGGGTTGGTGGGGGTGTGTGTGGGGCGGTCGGTGGATGCGGTGGTGTGGTGTTTGGGGGTGTTGAAGGTGGGTGCGGCGTATGTGCCGTTGGATGTTGATTATCCGGTGGAGCGGTTGTCGTTGATGTTGGTGGATTCGGGTGTGTCGGTGGTGTTGGGTGGTCCGGGTGTGGCGGGGCGGTTGCCGTCGGGCCGGTGGCGGGTGGTGGAGATCGGCCCGGACGGTCCGGAGGTGGCCGGCCCGGGAATGGTCGGGGAGGTGGTGGCCGGGGACAGTGCGGCGTACGTGATCTACACGTCGGGCTCGACCGGCCGGCCCAAGGGCGTCACCGTCCCGCACTCTGCGGTCACCCGGCTGCTGCACTGGGGGCGGGACTTCCTGCGCGCCGGCCCCGACGACGTCTGGTCGATGTTCCACAGCATGTCGTTCGACTTCTCCGTCTGGGAGATCTGGGGCGCGTTGAGCACCGGCGGCCGACTGGTCGTGGTGCCCTACTGGGTCTCCCGCAACCCGGAGGACTTCCACCGGCTGGTGACCGGGGCCGGGGTGACCGTGCTCAACCAGACCCCCTCCTCCTTCGCCCAGTTCGAGGAGGTGGACTCCCGGTCGGACCGGCCGCACGCGCTGCGCTGGGTGATCTTCGGCGGCGAGGCGCTGGAACACGCGTCGGTGCGCCGCTGGGCCGCGCGGCACGGCTGGGACCGTCCCCACCTGGTGAACATGTACGGGATCACCGAGACCACCGTGCACGTCACCGCCCGTACCCTCGGGCCGGACGACGTCGGGGACGGTCTGAGCCGGATCGGCCGCGAGGTGGCCGGGCTGACCGCCCACGTCCTCGACCCGATGCTGGTCCCCGTCCCGATCGGCGCGGTCGGCGAACTGTACGTCGGCGGTGCGCGGCTGGCCCGGGGGTACGCCGGCCGGCCGGCGCTGACCGCCGAGCGGTTCGTCGCCGACCCGTACGGCAGCCGGCCCGGCGGTCGGCTGTACCGCACCGGTGACCGGGTGCGGCTGCGCCCCGACGGCGACCTGGAGTACGCCGGCCGGGTCGACAACATGGTCAACATCCGGGGCTTCCGGGTCGAGCCCGGCGAGATCGAGGGCACCCTCGCCCGGCACCCGGCGGTCGGCGCGGCCGTGGTGACCGCCCGCACCGACGGGCCCGGACGGGTCACCCTGGTCGGCTACGTCACGCCGGCCGGCACCGCCACCCTCACCGCCGCCGAGGTACGCGAGTGGCTGCGCCACCAGCTTCCCGAGTACCTGCTGCCGGCCCGGCTCATGGTGCTCGACGCGCTGCCGCTGACACCCACCGGGAAGGTCGACCGGGCGGCGCTGCCGGAACCCGACCTCGACGGCGCGGTCACCGGCCCGGCCGCCCGGACCCCGGCCGAACGCATCCTCTGCGACCTCTTCGCCGAACTGCTCGGCGTGCCCGAGGTCGGCATCGACGGCAGCTTCTTCGGCCTCGGCGGCGACAGCATCATGTCCATCCAGCTGGTCAGCCGGGCCCGCCGCGCCGGCCTGCACCTCAAGCCGAAGGACGTCTACCAGCAGCGCACCGTCCGCGCCCTGGCCGCCGTGGCGACCACCGTGGACGAGCGGACCGTCGAACGCCCGGACGACGCGACCGGCGTGGTGCCGGTGACGCCGATCCTGGCCTGGGCCCGGGAGGAACTGGGCGGCCCACTGGACGCGTTCAGCCAGTCGATGCTGGTCCGGGTGCCCGCCGGGACGACCGTCGACCAGGTGCGGCAGGCGTTGCAGGCGCTGCTCGACCACCACCCCGCGCTGCGGATGCGGGCCCGCGTCGGGGACGGGCCGTGGGAGCTGGACATCCCGCCCGCCGGGGCGGTACGCGCCGAGGACTGCCTGCACACCGTCGACCTGACCGACGCCACCCCGGCCGGACGCGCGACGATCCTCGCTGACCAGGCACAGACCGCCCGGGACCGGCTGCGCCCCGCCGACGGGGTGCTCGTGCAGGCCGTCTGGTTCCCGGCCGGCCCGGAGACCGGCAACCGGCTGCTGCTGGTCGTCCACCACTTCGCCGTCGACGGGGTGTCGTGGCGCATCCTGCTCGCCGACCTCCGGGCCGCCTGCGCCGCGCTCGGCGACGGGAGACCGCCGACGTTGGAGCCGGCGGGCACGTCGCTGCGCGGCTGGGCGCGGCAGGTCGCGGCGCTGACCGACGGGCCGGTCCGCGAGGACGAACTGGCCGGCTGGACGCGGCTGCTGGACCGGCCGGCGACGCCGCTCGGCGACCGACCCCTCGACCCCCGGGTCGACGTCTTCGGCCGGCTGCGCAGCCTGTCCCGGAGCGCCTCGACGGACTGCACCTCCGCCGTGCTCACCACCGCCCCGGCCGCGTACCGCACCGGGGTGGACGAGATCCTGCTGACCGCGCTGGCCCTGGCGCTGCCGCCGTGGCTGGCCCGGCGGGGCCGGGGCGGCACCGACGGGGTGCTGGTCAACCTGGAGGGGCACGGCCGGGACGGCCTGGTGGCGGACGCCGACCTGTCCCGCACCGTCGGCTGGTTCACCCGCATCCACCCCGTCCGGCTCGACCCGGGCCCGGTCGACGGGGCGCAGATCCGTTCCGGTGACCCCGCGGTCAGCGCCACGGTGAAACGGATCAAGGAGCAGCTCCGCGCCCTGCCACCCGCCGGCGGGTACGGCGTACTGCGCTACCTCGACCCCCGCACCCGCCCGGTGCTGGCCCGGATGCCGGCCCCCCAGGTGGCCTTCAACTACCTGGGCCGGTTCCCCGCCGCCGCACCGGACGACTGGGGGCCGGCCGAGGAGGGCGCGGTGCTGCGGGGCGGGGCCGACCCCCGGCACCCCGTACCGCACGTGCTGGAGGTCGCCGCCGTCACCGTCGACGGCCCGGCCGGCCCGCACCTGCGGACCACCTGGTCGTGGCCGGCGGAGCTGCTGACCGAAACCGACGTGGCCGACCTCGCGGACGACTGGCACACCGCCCTGGAAGCCGTGGTGGCCGGCGCGACGGCCCCCGCCGCCGGCGGTCCCACGCCGTCGGACCTGACGCTGGTCACGCTGACCCAGGACGAGATCGACGACCTTGAGCAGGAACTGGCGGCGGAACAGGGAGCGGTGTCATGACCACGTCGAGCATCGAGGACATTCTGCCGCTGGCCCCCCTACAGGCCGGCATGATGTTCCACTCCTGGCACCAGAGCAGCGGGCCGGAGGTGCAGACCGCGCAACTGATCCTGGACCTGCACGGTCCACTGGACGCCGCCGCGCTACGGGCGGCGGCGGAGGCGCTGCTGCGCCGCTACCCCAACCTGCGGGCGAGCTTCCGGGAACGCCGCTCCGGCCCACCCGTCCAGGTGATCGCCCGCCGGCCGGAACTGTCCTGGACGGAGGTGACCGTCGCGCCGGGGGAGGACCCGGACGCCGCCCTCGCCCGGCACACCGAGGCCGACCAGGGACGACGGTTCGACCTGCGACGGGCCCCGCTGATCGGGTTCCGGCTGATCCGCGTCGACGGCCACCGGCACCGGCTGGTCGTCACCTACCACCACATCCTGCTCGACGGCTGGTCCACCGCCCTGCTGATCCGTGACCTGTGCGCCCTCTACGCGCAGGGCGACGTGCTGCCACCGGCCCCGTCGTACCGGGACTTCCTGGGCTGGCTGGCCGGGCGGGACCGGCCGGGCGCGGAGGCGGCCTGGCGGTCGGCGCTGGCGGACCTGGCCGGGCCCACCCTCGTCGCCCCGGCCGACCCGACCCGCGTCCCGGTCTGGCCCGGCGACCTGCCGGCCGAACTCGACCCGGCGGCCACGGCGGACCTGGTGGCGTTCGCCCGGCGGCACGACCTCACCGTCAACACCCTCGTGCAGGGCGCGTGGGCGCTGCTGATCGGCCAGCTCACCGGACGCGACGACGTGACGTTCGGCGCGGCGGTCTCCGGCCGGCCACCCGAGCTGCCCGGGTCCGAGAACATGGTCGGGCTGCTGATGAACGTGGTGCCGGTACGGGTCCGGCTGCGCCGCGACGAACCCCTGTCGGCGCTGCTGACCCGCCTCCAGCACGAGCAGGCGCAGCTCATCGAGCACCACCACCTGGGCCTGGCCGACATCCAGAAGGTGGCCGGGACCGGCGAGCTGTTCGACACCTGCGTCGCGTTCGAGAACTTCCCCGAGTCCGGTGAGCTGCGCTGCGGGCCGCTGCGGGTGGAGGCGGGCGCCGCCGACGCCGCCCACTACCCGCTGAGCCTCAACGCGGCGGCCGGCACCCGGCTGCGGATGCGGCTGTCGTACCGGCCCGACCTGTTCCCGGTGGGGTTCGCCCGGGGGCTGCTGCGCCGGTTCACCCGGCTGCTGACCGAACTGCCCACCCTGCTCGGGACGCGTACCGGCCGGCTCGACCTGCTCGACGTACCCGAGCGGCTCCGGCTGTCGACGCAGGGCCGCAACCCCGACCCGGTGCCGGTGGCGACCCTGCCGGCCCTGGTCGAGGCGTGGGCGGCCCGGACGCCCGACGCGGTCGCCGTCCGCTGCGGGGCGGACCGGCTGACGTACGGCGGGCTGAACGCGCGGGCGAACCGGCTCGCCCGCGCGCTGATCGCCCGGGGGATCGGCCCGGAGCAGCTCGTCGCGCTGGTCCTGCCGCGCGGGATGGACCTGGTGACCGCGATCCTCGCGGTGACCAAGGCGGGCGCCGGATACCTGCCGGTCGACCCGGAGTACCCGGGCCCGCGCGTCGCGCAGATGCTGGCCGACGCCGAGCCGGCCGGCGTGGTGTTCGCCGGGGCGGACGCCGCGCCGACGGCCCGCGCCGCCGCCGAGGCCGCCGACCTGCCCCGGATCGACCTCGACGACCCGGCGCTGCTCGCCGAGCTGTCCGGCCACCCGGACCACGACCCCACCGACCGGGACCGCCGCACCCCGCTGCTGCCGACCCACCCCGCGTACGTGATCTTCACCTCCGGGTCCACCGGGCGGCCGAAGGGCGTCGTCGTCACCCACCAGGGCGTCAGCAGCCTCGCCGCCACCCAGGCCGACCGGCTCGGCGTGGACGGTCGGGCCCGCGTCCTCCAGTTCGCCTCACCCAGCTTCGACGCCTCGTTCTGGGAACTGTGCATGGCGTTGACCTCGGGCGCGGCCCTGGTCGTGCCGACCGAACGGCTGCTCGTCGGCGACCTGCTCGCCGACTTCGTCCGGGCCCACGGGATCACCCACGCGACGCTGCCACCGGCGGTGCTCACCCCGCTGGCCGCCCAACCGCTGCCCACCCTGCGCTCCCTGGTGCTCGCCGGCGAGGCGTGCCCCGCCGAACTGGTCACCCGCTGGGCGGAGGGCCGCCGCATGGTCAACGCGTACGGCCCGACGGAGACGACGGTCTGCGCCACCATGAGCGCCGACCTGCGGGCCGACCGGGCCGGGTCCGGGGCCGCCGTGCCCATCGGCCGCCCGGTCCGCAACTGCCAGGTGTACGTCCTCGACGACGCCCTGCGGCTGGTCCCCGCCGGGGTGGCCGGTGAGCTGTACGTCTCCGGCCGGGCCCTGGCCCGGGGCTACCTGCGCCGGCCGGGGCTGACCGCGACCCGGTTCCTGGCCGACCCGTACGCGGGGCCGGGGGAGCGGATGTACCGCACCGGTGACCTGGTGCGTTGGCGTCCCGACGGCGAGCTGGAGTTCGTCGGCCGGGTGGACGACCAGGTGAAGGTGCGCGGCCACCGGATCGAACCGGGCGAGGTGGAGGCGGTGCTGACCCGGCACGACACGGTCGCCCAGGCGGCGGTGGTCGTCCGGGAGGTGGGCGCGGGTGGGCGGCAGCTCGTCGGCTACCTGGTGGGCCCGCCGGACGGCCCCGCCCCCGACCCGGCAACGGTCCGCGCCTTCGTCGCCGGCCACCTGCCCGAGTACATGGTGCCGAACGTCCTGGTGCCGCTGGCCGCCCTGCCGCTGAACCGCAACGGCAAGGTCGACCGGGCGGCCCTGCCCGCACCCGACCAGGAGCCGACGACCGTCGCCGACCAGCCGGGCACGGCAACCGAGAAGCTGCTGTGCGACCTGTTCGCCGAGGTGCTGGGGGTGCCCACGGTCGGCGTCACGGACAGCTTCTTCGGCCTCGGCGGCGACAGCATCTCGTCGATCCAGCTGGTCAGCCGGGCGCAGAGCGAGGGGCTGGCCATCCGGCCCCGGGACGTCGTCGCACACCCGACCGTCGCCCGGCTCGCCGCCGTCGCCGACCAGGCCGCCGACCGCAGCCGGGACGCCGCCGTCAGCCGTGTCGACGACGGGGTGGGCGAGTTCGAGCCGACGCCGATCATGGAGTGGCTGCGGGCGGCCGGTGGACCGGTCGACGGCTACTACCAGTCCATGGTGGTCCGGGTCCCCGCCGACCTCACCGAACCGGATCTCCGCGCCGCCCTCCAGGCGGTGCTCGACCGGCACGACACGCTGCGGATGCGGCTGGACCGGCCGTCCTGCCCCGACGGCCCGTGGCGGCTGGACGTGGCGACGCCGGGCAGCGTACCGGCCGCGTCGGTGCTGACCCGGGTACCCGTCGACCCGGACACGCCGGAGCCGGACCGTCGCCGGATCGTCGCCGACCACGCGGCGGCGGCCCAGGCCCGGCTCGCGCCGGGCGCGCGGATGATGCTCCAGGCCGTCTGGTTCGACGCCGGGCCCCGGCACCGGGGCCGGCTGCTGCTCGCCGCCCACCACCTCGCCGTCGACGCGACCTCCTGGCGGGTCCTGCTGCCCGACCTGGCCGCCGCCTGGGCGGCCGTGTCCGCCGGCGGGCGGCCCGAACTGGCCCCGGTCACCACCTCGTACCGGCGCTGGTCGGCGCTGCTCGCCGAGGAGGCGACCCGACCGGCCCGCAGCGCCGAGCTGGACCTGTGGCGCGGGATGCTGGCGGCACCCCCGCCGCCGGTCGGCACCCGCGCCCTGGACCCGGCCCGGGACACCGCCCGGACCGCCCGCTCGCTGGCGCAGACCGTCCCGCCGGAGCTGTCGGCGGCGCTGCTGCGCCGGGTGCCGGACGCGCTGCACGCCGGGGTGGACGAGGTGCTGCTGGCCGCGCTGACCGTCGCGGTCGCGTCGGGCCGGCCGGGCGGGCTGCTGGTCGACGTCGAGAGCCACGGCCGGGAGCCGCTGGCCGACCACGTCGACGTCGCCCGTACCGTCGGCTGGTTCACCAGCCTGTACCCGGTGCGGCTGGACCCGGGGGCGGTGGACTGGGCGCAGGTGTGGGCCGCCGGGCCCGCCGTCGGCACCGTCGTGCGGCGGGTCAAGGAGCAGCTCCGCGCGGTGCCCGACCACGGCATCGGGTACGGGCTGCTGCGCTACCTGAACCTCGCCACCGGCCCCGAACTCGCCGGCCTGGGCCGCCCGCAGCTCGGCTTCAACTACCTGGGCCGGCTCGGCGGCGGCACGTCCGAGGCGGACTGGACCCCCGTACCGCAGGACGCCCTCGGCGGTGACGTCGACGCGGACATGCCGCTGCCGCACGCGGTGTCGCTGAACGCCGTCACCGTGGACCTCGCCGACGGTCCGCAGCTGCGCGCCACCTGGACCTGGGCCGGTGACGCCGTGCCCGAGGCCCGGGTCCGCGAGCTGGCCGAGCGGTGGCTGCGGGCGCTGCGGGTGCTGGCGGACAGCACCGCGACCCCGGCGGTGGGCCGGATTCCCTCCGACTTCCCGCTGGTCACCATCGGGCAGGGGGAGCTGGACACGATCGGGGCCGAGCACCCCCGGCTGACCGACCTGCTGCCGCTGGCCCCGTTGCAGGAGGGCATCCTCTACCACGCCACGTACGCCGGGACCGGCGCGGACGTCTACACCGCCCAGCTGACCCTGGAGCTGACCGGCCGGCTGGACCCGGCGGCCCTGCGTCGGGCCGCCCGGGACCTGCTGACCCGGCACCCGCACCTGGGCGCGGCGTTCCGGCAGCGGCTCACCGGCCCCCCGGTGCAGGTGATCGGCGACGGCGTCGAGCTGCCCTGGCAGGAGGTCGACCTGTCGGCGCTGCCCGCCCCGCAGGCGCAGGCCGAGGCCGCCCGCATCGCCGACACCGAACGGCGTCGACGGTTCGACCCGGCCCGGCCGCCGCTGCTGCGGTTCAGCCTGGTCCGCCTGGGTGCCGAGCGGTACCGCCTCGACTTCACCCATCACCACATCCTGCTCGACGGCTGGTCGCTGTCGTTGGTCGTCCGCGACCTGATCGCGCTCTACGAGCACCATCGGGGGGCCGCCGCCCCGCCGCCCCCGGTGCCGTTCCGCACCTATCTGGACTGGGTGGCCCGGCAGGACCGGCCGGCAGCCGAGGCGGCGTGGCGGACGGCGCTGGCCGGGCTGGCCGAACCGACCCTGCTGGCCGGGCCGGGCGCCGCCCACCCGACGGCGCTGCCCCGTGACCTCGACGTCGAGTTGGACGAGGGGCTGACGGCGGCGCTGACCGCCCTGGCCCGGGAGCGGGGCGTCACGGTGAACACCGTGCTCCAGGCCGCCTGGGGGGTGCTGCTCGGTTACCTGACCGGGCGCGACGACGTCGTGTTCGGGATGCCGGTGGCGGGCCGCCCGCCGGAGCTGCCCGGTGTCGCGACGATGGTCGGGCTGTTCCTCAACACGCTGCCGGTGCGGGTGCGGACCACCCCGGGGGAGGCGTTCGGCGACCTGCTGACCCGGCTGCACGGCGAGCAGTCCGCGCTGGTGCCGCACCAGTACCTGGGGCTGGGCGCGGTGCAGCGGCTCGCCGGCACCCCCGGCACCCTCTTCGACACCCTGTACGTCTTCGAGAACTACCCGGTCGCGCTGGACGGCGCCCCGGCCCTGGGCGAGGCCCGGATCACCGACGTGCAGGGCCGCGACGCCACCCACTACCCGCTCGCCGTGGTGGTGCTCCCCGGGGTCCGGATGCGGGTCCGCCTCAGCCACCAGCCGGACCTGGTCTCCCCGGCGACCGCCGACGCGGTGCTGGAACGGTTGCGGGCGCTGCTGGGGGCGGTCGTCGCCGACCCGGGCATCCCGGTGGCCCGGCTGTCCCCGCTCACCGGGGCGGACCGGCGGCTGCTCGCCGAGGCCAACGACACGACCGTCGCGCCGGCCCGGACCGACGCGGGCACCCTGGTCGGCCGGTTCGAGGCGCAGGTGCGACGCACCCCGGAGGCGGTCGCCGTGCACGACGGCGACGAGGAGCTGAGCTACGCCGACCTGGACGCCGCCGCCAACCGGCTGGCCCACCTGCTGATCGGGCGCGGCGTCGGCCCGGAGCGGGTGGTGGCCGTCGCGCTGCCCCGCTCCACGGCCAGCCTGGTGGCGATCCTCGCCACGGTCAAGGCGGGTGCCGCGTACCTGCCGGTGGACCCGGAGTACCCGGCCGCGCGGCGGGCCCTGATGGTCAGCGACAGCGGGGCCGACTGCGTGCTGACGACCGGGGACACTCTCGGACGGCTGGTCGCCGCAGGCTGCCCCGCCGACCGCTGCCTCGACGTCGACGCCCCGGCCGTGGGGGAACTGCTCGCCCGGCAACCGGCGACCGCCCCCACCGACCGGGACCGGTCCACGCCGCTGCGCGTCGCCCACCCCGCCTACGTCATCTACACCTCCGGCTCGACCGGCCGGCCCAAGGGCGTCGTCGTGCCGCACGCCGGCATCGTCAACCGGCTGGACTGGATGCAGGACCGGTACCGGCTGACCGCCGCCGACCGGGTCCTGCACAAGACGAGCCTCAGTTTCGACGTGTCGGTGTGGGAGATGTTCTGGCCGCTGTCCACCGGCGCGGCGGTCGTCGTCGCCGACGCGGACGACCAGCGGGACCCGACCCGGCTGGCCCGGCTGATCGACCGGCAGCGGGTCACCACCGCCCACTTCGTACCGTCGGTGCTCGCCGCCTTCCTGGCCGAGCCGGTCGCCGCGCACTGCGCCGGCCTGCGCCGGGTGATCTGCAGCGGCGAGGCGCTGGACCCGGAACTGGCCCACCGGTTCCACACCACCTGCGGCGCGGAGCTGCACAACCTGTACGGGCCCACCGAGGCGTCCGTGGACGTCACCCACTGGCCGGTGCCGGCGGGCAGCCGGCCGGCGTACGTGCCGATCGGGCGGCCCATCTGGAACACCCGGGTGCACGTGCTGGACGGCTTCCTGCGACCGGTGCCCCCGGGGGTGGTGGGCGACCTCTACCTGACCGGCGTCGGCCTGGCCCGGGGCTACCTGGACCGCCCCGGGCTGACCGCCGAGCGGTTCCTGGCCGACCCGTTCGGCGGGCCCGGGGAGCGGATGTACCGCACCGGGGACCGGGCGGCCTGGGACCCGGCCGGCCAGGTGGTCTTCCACGGGCGCGACGACCAGCAGGTCAAGGTGCGGGGCTTCCGCGTCGAACTGGGCGAGATCGACGCGGCGTTGGCCCGCTGCGCCGGGGTGCTGGCGGCGGCGACGGCGGTCCGCGAGGACGTGCCGGGCATCCGCCGGATCGTCGGGTACGTGGTGCCGACGCCGACCGACCCGTTCGATCCGGTCCGGTTGCGCGACGAGCTGGCCGCGAGCCTGCCGGCGCACCAGGTGCCGGCGGCGTTCGTCGCGCTCGACGCGCTGCCGCTCGGGCCGACCGGCAAGCTCGACCGGGCGGCCCTGCCCGCGCCACCGGTGCCCACGGCCGACCCGGTGGCCGCCGCGCCGGTCGACGGGCTGCCGGCCCGGCTGTGCGAGCTGTTCAGCGAGGTGCTGGGGGTGCCGGCGGGGGTCGACGACGACTTCTTCGACCTGGGCGGGGACTCGTTGACCGCGATGCGGCTGGTGCACGGCGTCGAGGCGGCGCTCGGCGTCGAGCTGGAGGTCGTGGAGCTGATGTCGCACCCCACCCCCGCCCGGCTGGCCGCGCGTCTGCCCGAACCGGTGCCGGCCGCCGACTGACCCGGCCGCCCTCCTACCGACCAGCGGCCGTCCGTCGGCCGACCACCCCTGCGAACGAAGGTTGACGACAATGCTGACGCTGGGATTCAGCGGCCTCGACCGCGGCACGGCGCTCAAGCGCGCGATACTCGGCGACGGGTGGCGGCGGGAACAACGGATCGTCCAGGGCCTCGACTCGGCGGCGGCGCTGGTCGACGAGACCGGGGTGATCGCCGCCGCCGCCCAGGAACGCTACGACGGCGACAAGGGCACCGGCCGTTTCCCCCGGGACGCGATCGACGCCTGCCTGCGGGCGGCCGGGGCGACGATGCGCGACGTCGCGGTCGTCGCCCACGGCTTCCGCTACGAACCGTCCCCGGTCTGGCAGCTCGACCACCTCTCCACCCGCTGGTACGAGGAGGTGTACGCGCAGCGCGTCCAGCGGGAGGTCTTCGCCGCCCACTACCCGCCGGCCGTCGCCGAACCCCGGTTCGTGCACGTCGGGCACCACGTGGCCCACGCCGCGAGCAGCTACTACCTCAGCGGGTTCGACGAGGCGCTGGTGGTGGTGGCCGACGGCATGGGCGAGCAGGAGTCGCTGACGGTGTTCGCGGGGCGGGGCGCGGTGCTCGACCCGCGCGGCAGCTACCCGATCATGAGTTCGCTGGGCATCCTCTACAGCGTCTTCACCCACTATCTCGGCTTCCAGCCCGGGATGGACGAGTACAAGGTGATGGGCCTGGCCCCGTACGGCGACCGGCAGCGCTACCGGGCCACCCTCGACGAGTTCGTCCGGCTCGACGCCGACGGCGGGTACGCCGTACCGCTGCTGTCGGCCAACAAGTCCCCGCTGGAACGCGAGACGCACCAGGGGGTGCTGCGCCGGCTGGAGGAGAAGCTCGGCCCGGCCCGCGAGCCCGACACGGAACTGGGGCAGCACCACATGGACGTGGCCGCCGCCCTCCAGGACGCGCTGGAACGCACCCTGCTGCACGTGCTGACCGAGTACCGCCGCCGCACCGGGCTGCGCCGGCTCTGCCTGGCCGGCGGGGTCGCGCTGAACTGCTCGGCGAACGGGGTGATCCTGCGCAGCGGCCTCTTCGACGAGGTGTTCGTCCAGCCGGCCTCCGGGGACGACGGCACCGCGCTGGGGGCGGCCCTGGCCGCGCTGCGCGAGGCGCGGCCGGCGACGCCGACCGGGATGCGGATGCCGTACTGGGGGGACGGGTGCACCGCCGACGACGTCGCGGCGGCGCTGCGGGACCTCGGCCCGGGTTTCGAGGTCCGCCGGTACGCCGAGGCGGACCTGGTCCGCGAGACCGTCGCGCTGATCGAGGGCGGGGCCACCGTGGCGGTGTGCCAGGGCCGGATGGAGTTCGGCCCGCGTGCCCTGGGCAACCGCAGCATCCTCGCCGACGCGCGCTCACCCACCATGCGCGAACACCTCAACACGGTGGTCAAGCAGCGTGAGGAGTTCCGCCCGTTCGCCCCGGCGGTGCCGGTGGAGGACGCCGCCCGCTACTTCGACATCCCGCCGGGCACGGAGGCGGCGTTCCGGCACATGCTGATGGTCACCGGCGTCCGGGAGCCCTACCGGGACCGGTTGCCCGCCGTCACGCACGTTGACGGGTCGGCCCGGGTGCAGGTGGTACGGCGCGAGGACGCGCCGCTGTTCTGGGGGCTGCTGCGCGAGATGGGCCGGCGGACCGGGCTGCCGGTGCTGGTCAACACGTCGTTCAACCTGCGGGGTCAGCCCATCGTCCGGACCCCGGCCGAGGCGGTCGCCACCTTCGCCCGGTCCACCCTGGACGCCCTCGTCCTCGACGACCACCTGGTCCGCCGCACCGCCGGGGGGCCCGCGTGAGCGTCGACCACGAGCCGGCGGCGGTCGACACGCCGCCGTACGAGGAGATCGTCCGGGCCGCCTTCGGCCAGGTGCTCCGGCGGGCGGAGATCGCCCCGGACGCCGACTTCTTCGACCTCGGCGGGCAGTCCCTCCAGGCCGTGGAGGTGGCGCTCGAACTGCGGCGGCGGATCGGCGTACCGGTCGAGATGGACCTGCTGTTCCGCTACCGACGGCCGGTCGACCTGGTGGCGCACCTCGCCCGGCTCGCGCCGCCGGCCCGCCGGGTGCCGATGTCGCCGACCGAGGAACGGCTGCTGTTCCTGGACCGGCTGCACCCGGGCTCGCCGCTGTACTGCGTCCCGGTGCGGTACGAGTTCGCCGGTGCGGTCGACGCCGAGGCGCTGCGTGCCGCGCTCCAGGAACTGGTGGACCGGCACGGGGCGCTGCGGACCTGCTTCCCGGCGGACGGGCGGAAACTGGTCCGGTCGGCCGCCACGCTGCCGTGGACGGCCGTCGACCTGTCCGGGGAGGAACCGGAACGGGCCGCCGTCGAGTCCCGGCGACACCTCGACGCGGAGGCCCGCCGCCCGGTCCCCACCGACGTGCCGCCGCTGGCCCGCGCCTGCCTGGTCACCGAGCCCGGCGACCGTACGGTGCTGCTGCTCACCCTGCACCACCTGATCGCCGACCAGCACTCGCTGGACCTGCTCGACAGCCAGCTCCAGCAGGCGTACGGCGCCCGGGTCGGCCTGGCCCGGGAGTTGCCCCCGGTGCGCCGCCGGGGCCTGGCCGGCCAGCCCGACGCGGCGGAGTCACTGGCCCACTGGCGGGAACAGCTCGCCGGCCTGGACGGTCGGCTGGCGCTGCCGGCCGACCGGCCCCGACCCGAGGTGGTGGGCCCGGCGGGCGCGGTGGTGACCGCGCCGCTCGACCCGGCGCTCGTCACCCGGCTGACCGACCTGGCGCGGGACTGCGCGGCGTCGGAGTTCATGGTGCTGCTCGCCGCCTACACGGCCTTCCTCAGCCGGGTCGCCGCGCCCGGGGGCACGACCCACGCGTCCGACGTGGTGGTCGGCGCACCGTTCGGCGGGCGGACGGTGGACGACGAGGACACCGTCGGCATGTTCGTCAACGTCCTGCCGATCCGGGCCCGGATCGACGCCGACACCACCTTCCGGGAACTCGTCGGCCAGGTCCGTGGGCAGGTCAGTGCCGCGCTGGCGTACCAGTGGACGCCGTTGCAGGAGCTGGTGGCGGAGCTGGCCGACGCCGCCGGGCCGGACGGGCACCCGCTGACCCAGGTCGGCATCTCGCACGTCGACGACCGGGACTGGCACTGGGCGCCGGCCGGCGCACCGGCCGTGCGGGAGGTGCTGTCCACCGGCACCGCGAAGTTCGAGCTGCTGTGGACGGTCACCACCGGGACGACGTCGGCGACGTCCGCCCTGGAGGTCGCCGCCGACCTGTTCACCCCGGACCGGGCCCGGCAACTGCACGCCACCCTGCTGGCGGACCTCGCCCGGCTCAGCGCGACCCCGGACGCGACGGTGGTGGACGCGGTGGCGTCGGGACCGTCGACGGCCCCGGAGGTCGCCCACGGGTACGTCCGCCAGCCCGTCGAACGGCCGGTGCACGAGGTGGTGGCGCTGCGGGCGCGGGCCCACCCGGAGGCGGTCGCGGTCCGGCACGGCGACCGGAGCCTCAGCTACGGCGCGCTGGACACCGCCGCCGCGATCGACCTGACCACCCCCGTGTCCGTGCTCTCCTCGACCATCGAGTCGCCCCGGTTCGCCGACATCCGGCGCGGCCTGGCCATCGGCA